>CAYRLR010000089.1:0-8429 GCA_964424975.1 uncultured Anderseniella sp. | reverse complement strand
CCGAGACCTGACTGAAGCCGCGCGCGAAGGCAAGCTCGATCCGGTCATCGGCCGGGACGAGGAAATACGCCGTACGATCCAGGTTTTGTCTCGTCGTACCAAGAACAATCCGGTGCTGATTGGTGAGCCGGGTGTCGGCAAGACCGCCATCGCGGAAGGTCTGGCGCTTCGCATCGTCAATGGTGATGTGCCTGAAAGCCTGCGCGACAAGAAACTGATGTCGCTTGATATGGGATCTCTGATTGCCGGTGCCAAATACCGCGGCGAGTTTGAAGAACGGCTCAAATCGGTGTTGTCGGAGGTGCAGGCAGCGTCAGGTAAGATCATCCTGTTCATCGATGAGATGCACACGCTCGTGGGCGCGGGCAAGTCGGATGGTGCAATGGATGCATCCAATCTGCTGAAGCCCGCCCTGGCGCGCGGTGAATTGCATTGTGTTGGCGCAACAACACTGGATGAATACCGCAAGCATGTTGAAAAGGACGCAGCCTTGGCGCGGCGTTTCCAGCCGGTGTTTGTGTCGGAACCAACGGTCGAAGACACGGTTTCGATCCTGCGCGGCCTCAAGGAAAAGTATGAAATGCACCATGGTGTGCGCATCACCGATGCGGCACTTGTGGCAGCGGCCAACCTGTCCAATCGCTATATCACCGACCGGTTCCTGCCGGACAAGGCCATCGACTTGATGGACGAGGCCGGTTCGCGTCTGCGTATGCAGGTTGATTCAAAGCCGGAAGCGCTGGACGAACTGGATCGTCGCATCATTCAGTTGAAGATCGAGCGCGAGGCCCTGAAGAAGGAGTCCGACAAGGCCTCCCAGAACAGGCTCGGCAAGCTGGAAAAGGAACTGGCCGATCTTGAGGAAAGCTCGGCCGAGCTGACCCAGACCTGGCAGGCAGAAAAGCAGAAGCTCAACGAAGCCCAGAAGATCAAGGAAGACCTGGATCGGGCGCGTGTTGAACTCGAGCGTGCACAGCGTGGCGGCGATCTGGCCAAGGCAGGCGAGCTTGCCTATGGAACGATCCCGCAACTGGAGAAAAAACTCACCGAGACGGAAGCCGTCTGCAAACCCGCCAACCCCCTGATGGAAGAAGCGGTTACAGAGAGTCATATTGCAGGCGTGGTATCGCGCTGGACCGGGATTCCGGTCGACAAGATGCTGGAAGGCGAACGTGAAAAACTGCTCACCATGGAAGCGGAACTCGCCAAGCGGGTTGTCGGACAGGCTGATGCGGTACATTCCGTTGCAACGGCGGTCCGTCGCGCGCGTGCGGGACTTCAGGACCCGAGCCGGCCAATCGGCTCGTTCATGTTCCTGGGCCCAACCGGTGTTGGTAAAACCGAGCTGACCAAGACACTGGCGTCATTCCTGTTCGATGATGAGCATGCGATGGTGCGTATCGACATGTCGGAGTACATGGAGAAGCATTCGGTGTCCCGGCTGATCGGCGCGCCGCCCGGATATGTCGGCTATGATGAAGGCGGTGCATTGACCGAAGCGGTTCGCCGCAGGCCTTATCAGGTTATCCTGTTTGACGAGATTGAAAAGGCACATCCCGATGTGTTCAATGTTCTGCTGCAGGTGCTCGATGACGGTCGCCTGACGGACGGCCAGGGCCGCACCGTCGATTTTCGCAACACGCTGATCATCATGACCTCCAATATCGGGGCGGAGTTCCTGGTTGCGCTCAAGCAGGACGAAGCTGCTGAAGCTGCCCGCGGGCAGGTAATGGAGATGGTTCGAGCCCACTTCCGGCCTGAATTTCTCAACCGGCTGGACGAGATCATCCTGTTCAACCGGCTCAAACGGGAAAACATGGGAGCCATCGTGAACATCCAGCTGTCCCGCCTGGCAAAGCTTCTGGAGGATCGCAAGATCATTCTGGACCTTACCGACGAGGCACGCGATTACCTGGCCAGCCAGGGGTATGATCCCGCCTATGGAGCACGCCCGTTAAAGCGGGTCATCCAGAAGCTGGTCCAGGATCCACTGGCGGAAGCTATACTCGAAGGCCGGGTTCACGATGACCAGACCGTCAGTATCGACGTCGGTAAAGGCGGCCTGACTTTCACCGGCGAATCCGGCGATGATCTGGAGGCTGCCATCATCACCCCGGATCTGGGTGATGACGGGTCCAAACCGGCCAGCGTTCACTAGGCCAACATGGGTTCAATTGAACCCATGAACCTCGTCCAGATCTGGATGCATTTGGCACGCGACACTTTGCTGAGGTGTCGCGTGCCTGCGCGTCAGTGCTGTTCAGATTGTGAGCGAACCCACAGCGTATATACTTTTGCGGGACCGGCTTTGCCGCTACCATGCCTGCATGAACTACTCCCTCAATGCCAGACTGCGTGAAACCATTAGCCGAAACCTGTCTGCGCATGAACGCATTGCCGTTAGCGAGGTGGCATTGCGAAAGGCTGCCGTGGCGCTGGTTATCAGTGCAGCGGCGCAAGATGCACCTGGTGACATCGTGGTGACATTGAGGGCCAGCAGGTTGAATCGGCATGGCGGCCAGTATGCCCTGCCGGGTGGACGGCTTGATGAGGGCGAAAACGTTATTGAAGCAGCCCTGCGCGAAACCCACGAAGAAGTAGGCCTGTACCTGGAAAAATCATCGGTTCTGGGGTTGCTGGATGATCTGGTGACCCGGTCAGGATTCGTTATCACGCCGGTCGTGGCATGGGCAGGCGCTGATCCCGGCTTTGAACCCGACCCCGGTGAAGTTGCCGAACTCTATCGCCTTCCGCTGGCAGAGCTGGACGCGCCTTCAGTGCCGGAAACGGTTCCCGACAGATCAGGTGGCAAGCCGGTCATGTCGGCAGTGTTTCCAACAATAGGACAGCGTATGTATGCGCCAACGGCTGCACTTTTATACCAGTTTCGCGAAGTGTGCCTGCATGGCCGGTCAACCCGCGTCGGCGATCTTGGCCAGCCTGAATTCACGCGGAGCTGAACCGATGATCGCGATACTCAAACAGCATGTTATCGCTCGTGGGCTGGCAATCATTCTGCTCGGTCTCGCAATACCGATCGCCAACGGGAAAAACCTGTCGCCCATGGAAATTGCGCGCAACTCGGTCGTAACCGTGCTGCCGGTGTGGCCGGGGCGTCCGGCGAACCTGGACGAACCGGCAGGCAGTGGGGTGGTCCTGGGTGATGGCCGCACCATCGTGACGGCTGATCATGTGCTGGGACCGGCGCGGACACCGGTGCCGGTGCTGGTGCGCGATGATGATGGCACAGGGTATAAAGCGCGTATTGTTGCACGTCACAAGGCAAGTGACCTAGCGGTCCTGCAGATTGATGAAAAGCTGCCGGCACTGGCAGGCAGCGGGTCCGAACCGAGCCTGGGTGATGAAGTCTGCGCTATCGGCAACGCATTTGGTGTCGGACTGTCGGTCAGTTGCGGCCGGGTATCCGCGGTTCACCGCGCCGGGATCGACTTCAACGCGATTGAGGATTTCATCCAGACCGACGCTGCCGTGAACCCCGGCATGTCAGGTGGGGCGCTCGTGGATATGCAGGGCCGTTTTATCGGGATGCTGTCCGCCATTTTCACCAAGACATCAGATGCGAATATCGGGATGAATTTTGCGGTTGACGCGAGGCTGGTTCAGGTCATCGCCGATAGCCTTGTCAAGACCGGTCGATTTGTTGCAGCCGCAACAGGGGTGGTGTTGCGGGCTGTGCCACGTAGCGGTGAGGCGGGCAGGCAGGGTGTGCTGGTCGTGAAGATCATGCCCGGACTGCCCGGTGACAAATCGGGGCTCAAGACCGGCGATATCGTGTATCTGGCAAATGGCAGACGCACCCGAAAGCCGCAGGACTGGTTGTCTGTAATGGCCGGCAGGCGATCTGGTGAACGGGTTGAGGTGTCTGGTCTGCGAGACGGCAAGCCGTTTCAGTGGCTGATGAGTGAATAGACATCCCCCCGTCCAAACCGCAACAATGGCCTATTGTCCGTTGACCTGTGCAATTTGAATTGAAGACGGGGCTTCCTGCATGAGAGCCAGAATCTTGCTCTTCTGCCGCTTGAATGCCTTCAATTCCTGGCCTGTCAACTGCTGGCTCGCGGCAGCTATCTGTACCCGGCGCGGGTTGACCGGACGCCCGCCTTTGCGGACTTCGTAATGCAGATGAGGGCCGGTGGACCGGCCGGTTGTGCCGACATAGCCAATCACCTGGCCCTGGCGGACGTGTTGGCCTTTTTTCAGCTTGGCTGTTTTGCTCATGTGAGCATAAAGGGTTGAGTATTTTCCGGTGTGTTTGATGACAACAGCCCGACCGTAAGAGCCTCGCCAGCCTGCATGAACGACCACGCCATCGCCGGCTGCCTTGATCGGGGTGCCACGTGCCGCGCCGAAATCAATGCCGGTATGGAGTTTGTTATAGCCCAGCAGCGGATGCCGGCGCATGCCAAAACCCGACGTGATACGGGCACCGGAAATGGGTGTTCTCATCAATGACTTGCTGGCGCCCATGCCGTTCTCGTCATAGTACGATGTCTGGCCCTTGGCATCAGTGAACCGGTAGTAGATATGGTCGCGGCCGGACGTGCGCAACTTGGCATAATGCAGGACTTTTCGTTTGGTCGATGAGCCCGTGAGCGGATTGCCGTAAAACAGGTCGATCAGGTCGCCTGCATGGATCTGACGCTGCAGGTCAATATTGTGACCGAGAACCTTCATGGCTGCGTTGACAACGTAGTTTGGAACGCCATTGTCTCGGGCGGCTGCATAAACCGAGGATGACACCTTTGCCCTGGCGCGATAATGCGGTGCATTGGCAATACGCGACAGCGGTTTGGCTTTCTTGCCGCCACTGGTCGCGATATAGCGGCCATCGTCATCTGATTCGACAATCAGCTCTTCGCCACCAGGAGGGGTAAACGATACCCGCACCGGCGCGATAACCTCATTGCCGTAGAAATCCTGCTGTCTGTCCAGCGTAACGGAGTACCTCTGGCCCACTCGAACAAGCCGGCCCGGAAATACCGGCTCGATTGCAGCCGCGAGGGCGCGGGCACTTTCGATGGTGACACCTAGGTCTACCATACGGCCAATCAATGTGTCGCCACGGCGCAGGACAAGTTCCTCATCCACCGGCTCGGGCGGCAGCGTCTTGGAGACACTGGTCGAATTGCCTGTATCGGGCAAAGAGGCAAGCTCTATGCTGTTTTCAAGTATGGTTGGATCGCCATAGGCCAGCGCGTTGCTGCCTGGAGCAGGGTAGCCGTTTTCCGGCAACAAATCTCCGGTTGCGTTAACGCCGCTCGTGTCTGCCTGACCCTGAATATAGGCCACCGACAATGGCTGCATCGGGCTGGCGGATACCGCCTTGGCGATTGCGCCGTTGAAATCACCCTTGGTTGACGTCTGGATGAAACTTGCAGGCTCGAGTGTTGAGTTCGCAGATTGAACATTCGGCGACTGCCAGCTGTTGGTGAAGACGCCCTGTGGCGCGGAAGGCCCGCTCAATGCAAGCCAGGCAGCGGCGGCGCCGCTGAACAAGGTTAGCGTCACCATGCTTACCAGCTGGAAATTGCTGGATTTTGTTTTTTGAACAAGGAAAAAATCGGTGCTGTCACCGGCAAGGTCATCGATGCTGAGTTTACGAGCGGTCTCTGTCAAAGAGCCTGCCTGATATGGCCGCGCCTTCTTGAACAATGACTTCAACCCGTAGAACCCCTTGACCTGGCTGGATCACAAACACTGCCCAGACGGCAAATGATGATCCGGTTTTAAACCCCGGATCAATGCTCCCACATCCATCCAGCGCAGTTTTATCGTCACGCAGTCACGCAAACCTGACAAACGCTATGCCGAACGCAGTATAAAACTGCAGATCAACCGTCCCCGCCAGCTGTGCTGACAATGCCCGCCCGTCCGCATCCTGTCAACCTTTTGAGATGCTGTGAAGCTGTAAAACCTGAGCCTGCACAATGAGTTGACGTCAACGGTGGTGAGGTTGTAAGGCGAATCTTTGACAACCACTTGCGGGCCATATTGGAAGAATTTGGTTTATCAGCCGTTAACTCGCCAATAATTGACAAAGTTTAATGAACTGCCTTTTTTAAGACACAAAGCCGTCATTTTGAGGACGCTTTAAAGCCCGCAAAAACGCCAATTGTGGCAAGTGGAATAAAAGCGACAAAAACCCAGACAGCAACGAATTTTGAAGCCTGCGCCGACAGTCCGCCGGAAAAGCCGGCAGAATTGGCAACAAGGCCGGCGGCGGCGGCGCCAAGGGCATAGGCGATTCGTTGAATCAGTGGAATTGATGCCGCGGCAATGGAACGTTCTTCCTCCGCGACGGATTCGACCAATCGCCGGATAATAAAACTCCAGAACATGCCGAATCCGGCTCCCTGCAAAACTGCAAATACGCAGATCAGCCAAACCGGCCCCGACACCATGGTAACGGCAAACCCCAGCAGTCCGATGAATACCGCGCTTGTGCCTGTTCTGATAACCAATGTCTCGCGGTGTTCAGGCACGCCGGACAGCATGATCGCGGCGAGCGACCAACCTATTGATTCCAGTGCAATAACATACCCGGTTTCGATTGCCGACAGGTCGTGCAGGATCCGCAAAAGGACAGGTCCGAAAATGGAAAACGAGATAGTCGACGCCGACAATGCGAACACCATCAACAAGGAGTTGCGGGCCGTGCTGCCGTGTGTCCGGACCGCCTTTGGGAGGATGTTACCCGAGGCACGGGTTTGATCGATTGCCAGAAACGCAATCAGGCCCGCAAGTCCGGCAGATCCCGCCATGGTGGCCGCCAGCAGGTTGGCGGTGGTGCCGGCCCAGGCAATCGCGACAATTGAAACGGCAAGGATGGCGAGCCGCCGGGCTGGAAAAACACTGGAATTCCGGTCGTTTACGGCTTTTGGGTCGTCCTGGATGGTGCCGGCAACGTGCTGTGGTGGTATTATAATGTACGCAGCACCTGCCAGCACTGCCGCCTGAACACCGAAAAACCAGAACGCACCACGCCACCAGTCTGCCTGTGCGAACAGTCCGCCAATCAGTGGGCCCATGAAGGCCGCTATGCCCCAGATCGCCGACAGCAACGCAAACAATTGCGGCCAGATTGACCTGTCAAACAGTTGGCCGACTGCAATGAATGCAACGGCAACAAGGCCACCGCCGCCAAAGCCCTGCGCCAGCCGGCCGAGCAGCATGACTTCCATTGTCGGCGCCAGTGCCGACACCGCACACCCGGCGCCATAGACCAGCGCCGATACGGCGAACCCGGCGCGCAGTCCGGAGCGGGCCACCTGCAGGCCCATGCCGGCTCCGGCCAGGATTGAGCCAATCTCGTAAAGTGCAAGCGTCCAGCCGAGCAATTCGATACCGCCAATATCGCCGACGATGTCGGTGATCAGCGTCGACATGACAAGTTCATCGGCTGCGTGCAGCCAGATGCCCAGTCCCAGGAAGGAAAATCGCAGAAACACGCCCGATCTGGCCAGTTGGCGCCAGTTCGGCCGGGCAGGTGCCGGTGGCAGGTCACGCAGTGGTTCACGTCCGGTGTTGTTCAACGCCGCGCCCTGCCTGTCGTGGCGGGTGCCTTTGACCGGATGATGTAGGAGCAACGGCGTGCTCCATCCAGCAGGTAGTCTTCGCGTTCGACTGAGAATGCCCTGCCGAGGACGTGTCTGAATACGGCCAGTTCAGACCGGCACAGGCCCTGGCAGATGCGCGCTGCGGCGCAGACCGGACAATGGTTTTCGGCAAGCCGCCATGTCCGCTCGTCAATCAGTTCGGCTTCAGCCATATAGCCTTCTTCACTGCGCAGTAGGGCAAGACGTTCGACCTTTTGCTCAGCCGATGCGGCAGCAGCAAGAGCGCGGGCATAACGTTTTGCGGTATCGGTTTCGCGCGCGGCAATCAGCTTGTCGAGACCGGCTTCGCCGAAGACCGTGCGGATTGAACCAATCAGGTCCAGCGTCAGGCTGTCGTGGGTGTCGGGAAACCGCGCGTGTCCGGCTTTTGTCAGGCGCCATACCAGGTCAGGCCTGCCGACACCGCCGGCAACGCCGCCGGATGCCAGCAATCCATCGCGTTCCAGCAATCTGAGATGCTTGCGCACGCCAGCCGGGGTCATCTCCAGCCGGGTTGCAAGGCTGGATGTAGACCGCGGGCCGAGAGTTTTCAGAATATGCAGCAATTGTTGCCGGGTATCGTTCATGTGGCCCTCGGTGGAACGGCAAAAAATCATTTTTTAAATTACTAATTGGTATTTTAAATGATTGCAAGCAGCAAGCATTTGCCGGCATCAGTGACGGCGGATGGCACGCAAGTGTTCGAAAACGGTCGTTTCAAATGGGTTTCGGGTGGTTTTCAGTTCTGATGAATCTTTTACGAAGTTTTTGCGACAATCCGCTTGACAGTAAGGCCGCCCGGCTCCTATAAAC
>CAYRLR010000088.1:0-8479 GCA_964424975.1 uncultured Anderseniella sp. | reverse complement strand
CCTGTGCCGACGCGCCAATTTCAGGGCCCTGGACCAGGGCATCTCCAATCCGGACAAAGCTGTTGTCAACCGAGAACGGTACCGAAAGCCGAGACAAACGCAGACCGTTTTTTCGGGGGCCTGCATTTCGTCCGGCCTGGCGGGTGGTATTGTCGATTTGCGACAGTGCCGCCTCATTCTGTACGGAGAAATTGCGCACTTCCAGCAGACCACGCTGAATTGCACCCTGTCCCGGGTTTCCGAGAATGGCACCAAAGTCGATGGTTCCGCCCGAGACCTTTGAGTACAGATTGCTGGCGCGCAGGGTTGCGCCGGCATCTCTGCCGGTGACCCGCATGCGTCTCTGCCCGTTATTGTCGCGGGTAATCCGCATGGTAATCGGCGCACCATTTTGATATTTGCCGCTGACTTCCGCTGACTGAACTGCGCCGCTTGCGGTAACCAGCCTGCCTTGCAGATTGTTGATCACTTCGCCGCGATGCACATAGATCCGGCTTATATTTGTATTGATGGATACGGGCGGCTCCTTGATGCTGCGGCCGTCGCCGACTTTGCTGGACATCATGCGGGAGATCACCGGCCTCGCATCCAGGCTGGCCCCGCCCACGCCGAGTTGCAAAGACCCCGACGAATTGTCGATTTCCAATGCAAGCTGATTGGTATCACTCAGAATAAAACGCGGGAACGAGGCGTCGTGCAGATCATTGGTCTTACGGCTGATACGCACTTTTCCGAGTATCTTGAGTTGACCGCCTGTTACGGAAATGTCGTCCAGCACAATAAATTTGTCATCACTGAGGTTTACATTGAAACTGGCCTTGGTTTGCTTGGTCGGGCCGCGCGCCCAGCCAATGGCATCCACTGCCATCGCCGTCTTGGACAGGTCAGCGTCCACTTTCGCGGACACGATTTGCGAACCACGGCGCACGACGGCAATTTCCATAGCAGTGGGGCCGACCATAAACGGTGCCAGGCCAATTCCCAGTTTTTCCCTGTCTGCGTCAGTCAAAACCGCCGAAATCGTCATGTCCTCATCGGCATTCGCGCTTTTGCTGAGCGCACGGCGCCATGTCAGGAGCGCAGTCTTTTCTCCCAGTTTTGCCTTGCCCTTGCCGGTTATGATTGTGTCATCAAGGACCAGCGCGATCTCGGCATCTGAAATATCAATGCCCTCGATCGCATTTTTTATCCTGCCATCACTCAGTTTTGCCCTGGCGGACACGGAAAAGTCTGAAGACGCAATGCCGGGTTGAAGCGGCATTTCCAGCTTGAGATCAACGACGCCGCGGCCGCTGACTGCGCCCAGATCAAAGCTGGAATCACTGACCAGTGACAGCGGCGGCAGGTCAGCATATTCGTGAAAGCCGCGAACATCGCTGTCCAGCTTGAGGTTCAGGATTGCCGGAGATATCGGCATCGCGAGTCCAGTAATCTGCATATCACCGCCAGTGATGGCGAGCGACTTGCCCGACGGCAAAGGTATGGTCCCTTGTTCAATAACAATGTCCATCACCTCACCTGTCAGATGAAACCTGCCCATTGCGTTCTTTACCGGCGGCAGGTCATCAGCGTAAGTGAACTCGACATCGACGGCATTGAACTTCAGATCAACGGCATCGGCTGGCAGGGGTTGTCCATCCAATGCCAGCTTGATCTGCTCACCGGAAAGTTTGACCCGGAACTCGGCATCGTTGACCATGCCTGTCCGCAGGTTTTCGCGATACCATTTGCGTGATTGTGCTGCGATGACCGGGGGCCACAACTTGCGGATCAGGTCGTGGCGGACAGACCGGCCGCGACCTGCCATGTAAACGCCAACAGCATCGCCATCGGCAACGAATTGCCCGCGGACCCGCACTCCTCCATCGCTGGACAACACGATCAGGTCGTCAACGAGAAAGCGTCGCTCGTCGAACAGGGCTTGCCCGCTAAGTTTGAAATTGTCGATTACGCTGCCGTCAGCGCCTGCGTTGGGTGTATCAATATTGAGGTTCTTCGCATCCAGCTCGATCCGGGCAGCAATCACTTCCTGCTGGGCGTTACGAACCGGCGCAATCCGGCCATTGAACCGTGCCTCGGTGCCCCGGATGACAAGAGTTGAATCATTGATTGCAAGCTCACCTGTCTCCGGCTCGAACTTCAGGCGCAGCAGGCCCTCGTCAATCAGAACAGGATCCGAGATATATCCTGGAAAAGATACCTTGCCTGCCTTCACGAACAAGACCCCGCTGCCAGCGAGCATTTCCCCCTTCTTGGAAAGGGAAAACTCCATTTCACCGGACAAGGGCAGATCGATGTTGGCCAGTTGATTGAAAGCGAACAGTTTTCGCGCTACGTCGGAAGGAGTTACGCCATCAACCTTGGCGATGACCTTGAACACGCTGGAATCAGTGCGATATGTCGTCAGCACCTCGGTGCGCCACGTTGGGCCATCTGCGGAGATGTCCGCATCCATGAACAAGGCGAAACCGCCATCTGCCCGCTTGAACCGAAGATTGGCACGCGGAGAAATCCAGAGCTGGTTCTGAATCTCGTCCCTGAACGAAATTTGCGCCTCGGTGACTTCAATCGCCTCCAGCGAATTGGTGTCGGGATCATTGCTGTTGTTTTGCAGCAGATTGTTGATCGTTTCCACAATTGAACGCGATGAGCCGTTGTCCTGACCCTCAGCCTGTCCGAGTGATTCTGCGGTCTGTGTGCGGACATCCGACTTGCCGGCGTTTTCATTTTCCGTGGAAAACCCCATCGCAAAGCTGCCGTCGACATCGCGCCGGGCCAGAATGCGGGCGCCGATCAGTTCAAGTTTCTTGGGTTTCACATTTCCGGTCAGTATTTCTCCAATATCGACCGAAATGGCAGCCCGCGGCGCACGCGCGATCAGATTGCCGTTGGTATCAGACAATCGAACATTGGCCAGCCGCAATGTGGGATGCCCGCCATTGCTGCCGCGCTCGATCACAACACCATCGACCTCAACCTTCAGGCCGGGAATCGAGTCGCTGACGCGATCTTCAACCATATCGTCCAGGAAACCCACACTGAGCGGCCCCGAAGACAACGCAATCATAACATAGGCCGCCGCCGCGATTAACATCACGGCGAGGATCACTGTTATCCAGGCTATGCCCTTTAGTGCCCGGCTGGCCAAGTTTCCGCTCTTTTCTGTCCCGGTTGAAATCCGCTGAAACCGCTGGTTCCGACGCCATTTTGCAGCCGCCACTTTGACATGGCGGACACCCGGATTACTTTACACCCGGGTAAGGCCCAATTGTGACCCGAAATCATATGCTTATACAAGCTCATCCAAAAACTGTCATACCATCTCCAAAAAACCCGATTTCAGCGTCAAACAATATAATCAATCAAACAGTTATCCACTACTTATCAAGGAACTTCTTTTGGTAATGAACAGTCCACTCGAATCAGGGCAGCCGATGCCGGAATTCAACCTCGACGCGGCCGGGTCTTCACGGATTTCCAGCAACGACATCAAGGGGCACAAGGCAGTCATCTACTTCTACCCCAAGGATGACACGCCAGGGTGCACCAAAGAGGCAATCGCCTTTACCCAACTCAAGGCCGCATTCGAAGCAGCCGATACCACGGTTGTCGGCATATCCGCCGATCCATCGCAAAAGCACGACAAATTCATCGAAAAGCATGATCTTGACGTCATATTGGGATCTGATCCGGAGCTGGATACGCTGAAAGCCTTCGGCGTCTGGGTTCAGAAAGCCATGTATGGACGCAAGTATTTCGGCATCGAGCGCTCAACCTTCCTGATCGACTCAAACGGCAACATTGCCCGGGTCTGGCGCAAGGTGAGAGTCGCCGGCCATGCCGAAGATGTTTTGAAGGCCGCTGAAACGCTGAAATAACCGCGTCTGTTCGCGATGGCAGGCAAGGTGCGAGACATCGCAGGAGTTGAACTTTCTTGCGCGATGTCCATAATCGCACCACAAAGCAGCGGCACACCTATACGACCGCGCTGAATCGCAAGGGTAGTCGTGATTTCAGGCAAGCACGTGGCGTTTCGAACATCAGCCCATGGCAGGGAGGGCTCATGCGTAAAAGACGGCGGCATATAGGGGGGCATCATCCGCGCGGATTCTTTTCCCGGCTGGCCTATGCGTTTCGTGAACGACAGATTTACCTGCGCTCCGAAGGTGAAGTTCAATTTATCACGCTTCGACCGTGGGTCCAGGCAACGGTCATTTTCGCCTTTACAGTGGGACTTTTCTGGGTCGCCTACGTTACGGTCAATGTCGCTTTCAGGGATCAGGTTCTGGCGTTAAAGGAACGCAGTCAGTACCGGGCACGCCTGCAATACGAGGATCGTATCGGGGAAATGCGCTCCACAATTGACAAGCTGAACCGCCGGCTGTTGCTGGACCAGAGAGCATATCTTGCAAAAGTCGACGAAGTACGCATTGAACAGGATCGCCTGGTTGAGCGCCATGAACAATTGTCGGAGTTTTTCCGGCAGGGATGGCTGCCCAGTCCGAAAGGGACCACGCGCCAACAGAAAGGCAGCCTGTCGCCAAACGGCACGCCAAACACCCAAACGGCTGACAACACCACGTCACCACGTGCCGTTGACAAGTTTACCTCCGACTTCACGTCACCGGCAGAAGCGACAAAGCCGTTGGACGAGTTGCGCGGCTACATGGCTCAGATGGAAGCCCGCGAGTCAGCGTTGCTGGATGTCGTTACGGACTATGTCGCAGGTGAGACAGTGCGAATTGGCAAGGTGTACCGCACGCTTGGGGTGAACGCTGACAAGATTGCAAAGTCATCAACCTACAAGCCCGACGCCGTTGGCGGCCCGTTCATCGCCGCGAGTGCGGCTGACCTGGGCTCGAAGGTGTTGGCACAGAAGGTAGCTGACCTGTCTGCCGAACTGGACAGGTGGGAAACCCTGAAGTTCCAGACCACCCGTCTGCCGCTGGTCAAGCCAATGTCGCAGGGTCATGCAACCTCCAGCAGATTCGGGCTTCGCAAGGACCCGTTCCGGAAACGCCCCGCCATGCATTCCGGGGTAGATTTTCGTGGAAACACCGGATCTCCTGTTCATGCAACAGCACCAGGCAAGGTCATCAAGGCCGGCTGGTCAGGTGGATATGGCAAAATGGTGGAGGTTCGTCATGATGGCGGAGTTACCAGCCGATATGCCCATTTAAGCATAATTTCGGTTCGCACTGGCCAAAAGGTAAAGTCAGGTGATAGAATAGGTCAAGTTGGAAGTACAGGTCGCAGTACAGGCCCGCATCTTCATTACGAAACACGCGTGGGCGGCCGCGCAATAGACCCTGTAAGATTTTGGAAGGCCCGCGATGTTTTTCAAGAAATCACGCGCTAAAGCACCAAAGAGCGCAGCCACTGGCGGAGGCCGGCAACGTCACCGTTCCGGTCCGTCGCTGTTGTCTCTTGACCTGGTCATAGATGGCTCGGTTTCAACCGGTGGCGAATTGCAAGTTGACGGCACCATAAACGGCACAGTTCGTGCGCGCGCCGTGGTAGTTGACGGGAATGGCGTTGTTTATGGCGATATTACCGCAGAAGAAGTGATTGTCAGGGGCCGTGTTATTGGCCCCATACGAGCACTCCACATCCACATTTATGCAGGCGCGCACATTGAAGGCGATGTCATCAACCAGACGCTTTCGATCGAAAATGGTGCCCATGTCGATGGCAAGATCCGCCGCGTGGAGGACCCGCTGTCAGAACCGATTGATCAGGAACAGGGTTATGCCAACAGCGGTTGGGGACAGGGTTATGCACCTGTCTATGACAACTATCCGCAAGAGAATGTGTACTCCCTGCCGGGCACTGGCGATGTCGAGGATGATTCGGTTTATACCGAGGCCCCTGCCCGCAAGCCAAAGGCGGCTGAGTAAACTGCGTCAGCCTTGGCCCGGTCACAAATGGCCAGGCACAAGCGCCACGGCATTTTCTACAGGCAACACCCTTCGCAAGCACCTTACATTTGAATCCACGTAGAACTGCGGGGCTGTCCTGCAGCAGTTTGCACGGTTCCCGTTCAATCGAAATCATGCCGACCGATGTAGTCGTTATCGAGACGGTTAATCGATATCGGAGACTTCGTCGGGCCCGCCGCCGTGCACTCTCTGCGCCAACGACGCTTCAATAAATTCGTTGATATCCCCGTCCAGTACGGCAGACGGGTTGGTGCTCTCATGACCGGTGCGCAGATCCTTCACAAGCTGATATGGCTGCAGCACATAAGATCTGATCTGATGTCCCCAGCCGATGTCGGTCTTGGTGGCCTCTTCCGCGCTGGCTGCTTCCTCGCGGATTTGCAACTCGCGCTCATACAGCCTGGCGCGCAACATGTTCCAGGCGGTCGCCCGGTTCTTGTGCTGTGACCGTTCATTCTGGCACTGCACAACAATATTGGTCGGAACATGGGTTATGCGGACCGCAGAGTCAGTTGTGTTGACATGCTGCCCCCCCGCGCCGGATGCACGATAGGTATCGATGCGGCAATCGCTTTCATTGATGTCTATCTCGATATTGTCGTCCACCACCGGAAAAGACCACACCGATGCAAAAGAGGTGTGTCTGCGCGCATTAGAATCATATGGCGAAATCCGTACCAGTCGATGAACCCCGCTTTCGGTTTTCAGCCGCCCATAGGCATTGTGGCCACTCATCTTGAGAGTCGCGGACTTGATGCCGGCTTCTTCACCATCATGCATCTCAATCAATTCAACCTTGTAACCCTGCTTTTCGGCCCAGCGGGTATACATGCGCATCAACATGGAGGCCCAGTCCTGGCTCTCTGTCCCGCCGGCGCCTGCATGCACTTCCAGAAAACTGTCATTACTGTCGGCTTCACCAGACAGCAGCGTTTCGATTTCCAGTTTGGCAATTTCGGGCTGCAATTGCTGTATCTGGGCCTCAGCCTCGTCGATGACTGACTGGTCGCCCTCCATTTCGCCCAGTTCGATCAACTCGACACTGTCGGAAATGGTCTGCTCCAGGCGGCGAACCGTGCCGATGCGGCTTTCAAGGTCCTGGCGTTTGCGCATCACGCGCTGGGCTTCTTCCGAGTCATTCCAAAGATCGGGATCTTCGGCCTGGGCATTCAGCAGATCGAGATCACGTAACGCCTGATCCCAGTCAAAGATGCCTCCTCAGCAGCCCTATGGACTGCTTGAATTCGTCGACGAGTGTCTCGATTTCAGCGCGCATGCTTATCTTTCCGTGCCAGGTTGATGAATAAAGTTGGCCCGGTCAGTACAGGCCACCCGTGCCTGTCGTCAACCCGCCTTCGGACACCGCTGCCGATCCAGTATCGCCGGTATCGCTGTAACTGCCCACATTGATCCCGGAACTGGCGAGGGCATCACCGCCGGTCACAAGCCGCGCGCGTTCCGGCGGCTGTTCACCAGGCTTGAACGCTTCAAGGATGACATTGTCTTCGCCGTAGGTGCCGCGCTTGCCACTTTTGGGATTTATCGGGATCAATCTTACACCCGCAGGAACACGAAACGGCGTGCCTGACACGCCTTTCAATGCAAACTTCATGAACTGCGCAACAATGGGTGCTGCCAGCGAACCACCGGTTTCGCCCTTGCCCATCGGCCGAGGCCGGTCATAGCCGACATATACGCCAACCACCAGGTCAGGCGTATAGCCAATGAACCAGGCATCGCGTTCGTCGTTTGTAGTACCGGTCTTGCCGGCAATCGGCTTACCGATTTCCTTCAGCTTCTTGCCGGTTCCACGCTGAACCACACCTTCCAGCATCGAGGTGATCTGATAGGCGGTGTACGGGTTCATCACCACCTCTCGGTTCTCGATGAATTCCGGTTCCGGCTGGTTCGTCCAGTCGGTGGAATTGCATTGGGTGCATTCGCGCTTGTCGTGGCGCCACACCGTGCGGCCATGGCGATCCTGGATGCGATCCAGCATGGTAGGCTCGATTTTCTTGCCGCCATTCGCCAACACCGAATACGCCGCCGTCATGCGCAGCAGGGATGTCTCGCCTGAGCCGAGTGATGTCGCGAGCACAGCCGGCAGGTCATCATATATACCCAGCCGTTCCGTGAGCCCCTTGAACTTCTTGATGCCCATGTCCTGCGCCAGCCGCACCGTCATTACATTGCGCGAAAACTCGATGCCACGACGCAGGGTCGAGGGTCCGTAAAACTTGTTGGTGTAGTTGGATGGTTTCCAGGTTTCGCCACTGCGCAGCTTTATCTCCACCGGTGCGTCCAGCACCACGGATGATGGCGTGTAGCCGTTATCCAGTGCGGCAGCATAAACAAACGGTTTGATTGATGATCCCGGCTGGCGTTTCGCCTGCGTGGCCCGGTTAAACTGGCTGCGATCATAGGAAAAACCGCCCGTCAGCGCCAGAACCCGGCCGGTGTGCGGGTCCATGGCAACCATTCCGCCCTCGATCTCCGGTATCTGTACAAGGTGGTAAGTGTCGCCTGTTCCTACAGCGGCT
>CAYRLR010000087.1:0-8486 GCA_964424975.1 uncultured Anderseniella sp. | reverse complement strand
CGGCTCGCGTGCCAGCAACCTGATAGCCGCCGTGGCGGTGGCTACAGATGCCGGTGAAGGCGAAGCCGTGAACATGTATGGCTTTGAAGAATAGCGAACCGTTTCAAACATCGGATGGTTTGAAGCGCCGAAGCCACCGATTGCGCCAATCGATTTTGAAAAGGTACCAACCACGAAATCGGCCTCATCCATCAAACCTGCTTCATCCGCCAATCCACACCCGTTGGGCCCGAGAACGCCGAATGAATGAGCTTCGTCAACCAGCAACTGGAAACCATGCTTCTTCTTCAGTTCAACAAAATCAGCCAGGGGAGCCCGATCGCCCAACATGGAGTAGATGCCTTCCAGCACCACCAGATGCCCGCCGCCGGTGTCTCCAATGCGGGTCAATCGCCTGTCCAGGTCCTCTGCGTCATTGTGCCGGAAGCGCACCAGTTGCGCGCCGGACAGTGTGCAGCCGTCGTAGATCGAGGAGTGGCTGTCAGCATCCAGGAAAATGGTATCCTTGGGCCCGGCAAGGCCTGCCATCATGCCGAGATTGGCCTGATAGCCGGTTGAAAACACAATGCAGTGTTTCATGCCCAGAAAGCTGGCCAGTTCTCGCTCAAGTTCCTCATGGATGGTATAACTGCCATTGGCGATACGCGAGCCAGTGGTACCGGTGCCATACTCGGCCAGGGCCTTTTGTCCCGCCTCTATGCAGGAAGGATCAAATGTGATGCCCATGTAATTGTTGGTGCCGGCAAGAACAGTGTCGCGCCCCGCGATCATCGCGCGTGTCGGTGACAACAACTTGTCGTTAACCGGACCAACCCGCGAGCCGGCTTCCGCAATACGCTGTAGCCGTTCCTGAAGCGCCTTGTTCTTGTCGAGCAAATCAACCATTGTCTTGCCTCATGCTTTTTTTCCCGCCTGAACGACCGAGATCAGGTCTTTCATGGTGTGTGTTTCCGACAACACATTCAGCGGAATATCCATGTCGAAATGATCTTCGACTTCCATGACGAAGTCCATCACCGAAACAGAGTCGATTGCCAGATCCACCGCAATCTCGGTCTGCGGTTTCAATTCGACCTGCCTTTCGTTGAACGGCTGCAGAAGCTCGCTCAGCTTGTCGAATATTACCTGCTCGTCGTCCGTCATAGTCTGTTTTCTCCATCAACAATGTGCCGCTTTGTAGGCGCGTCTCAATCGTCAGGCAACCACCCGTGCGCCCTGTACCAGCGAAGCGTGTCGGCAAACCCGCTTTCAAATGTCATACGGGGTTTCCACTGCCCTGTCGCGTCCAGTCGAACACCAGCGATGACCCAGTCTGAGTGATACAGTTCACGGGCCTTGCCAACCGTCAGAATCTGGGCCTTCCCTGTTATCCGGGCCAACATGCCACCGGCAAGCCCGGCCATCTGGACAATTGGTCGAGGCAACAGGTGAACCTGAGGCGTGAAGCCGAGGGAATGCCCGGCAGCCCGGGCCATATCCCGCCAGCTATATCCTTGCGGTGTAGCATCATCAGCCTCGTAAATCTTGCCGCCCTCAACCAGGCCTTCTGCTGCCGCAACCAGCCCGCGCGCCAGATCATCCACATGCACCAGTGAAACCCGCTGATCGTGCAAACCCGTCAGGAAAGCATGCCGCCGGGACAATTGTTGCAACAAAGGCAGCGTCGCACGATCACCCGGCCCGTAAACTGCCGGCGGACGCACGCACAACCAGTCCATGCCGCCTGCCAGCCGGGTAACAATGGATTCCGCTTCGGCCTTTGATGCACAATACGCAGACAAATCCGGCTCTCTGGCCGCCAGCGACGATACATGCACAAACCGTCTCACTCCGGCGCGCTTGGCCGCTTCAACAACTGAACGGGTGCCGTCGGCATTGATCTCCATGAATTGCGCTGCATCAAGTGCCTTGATGGCACCCGCCACATGCACAACGACCTCTGCCTGGCTAACCAGCCTGTCCAGCGCCGCAATATCGTCCAGTGCGCCTTCCACGACAACGACCGACTCCGGAAATTCCTCGCTCAGTCGCGATCTGTCGCGAACCAGCGCATTGAGTTGATGGCCGCGCGCAGCAAGCTGGCGCACCACATGTGAGCCTACAAATCCGGAGACCCCGGTTATTGCAATCCGAAGTGGTGCAGGATGCACTTGTCGTGAAGACATGGTTCAATCACTCAGATCAGGATGTTTTTTGGGTCAGTCAGCCAAAAAAGCATAAAACTGATCGTTTCCAACGTGTTACGCTACAGATTGATCCACCGTGTCCGGGGCCGCGCAAATCAGTGCGCTCTTACTCAGCTGCTACGGAAATGGCGCTGGCCATTGTATTCCGATCAACCACGATGTCAGCAATGTGACCATCCATGAACATGGTTTTCGCGCCAGCCCGTGACAGTTTGCCGGACGATGTGAACGGCAGTGATTTAGGCGGTACCATAACCACTTGCGCCTCAATGCCAATTGTCCGGGAAATCTGGGCCTTGACGTTTTTGCGGACGGCTTCGGCTGCCTCATGGTCTCGCAGACGGCACTGTACCAGCACACAAACGCAATCTTCACCCAACGACCCTTCAACGGCAAATGCTGCTACATCCCCGCCGCGAACCGTCTCGAGTTTTTCAACCGACCATTCGATGTCCTGTGGCCAGATATTGCGTCCATTGTGCAAGATCATGTCCTTGGCCCGGCCGGTTATGACAATCTCATCACCCAGCCAGTACCCCATGTCCCCGGTATCCATGAACCCGTCATCGCGCATGATCGCGGAAGTTGCAGCTTCTTCGCGGAAATAGCCGCTCATCAGGCTGGGACCAGCAATCTCGATGCATCCGATCTCGCGCTCACCCAGTTCCTTGCCGGCGACATTCACCACCCTCATCCTGTGGGCCGGCAACGGGCGCCCGCACACAACAAAACTGCGAACCAGATCAGGATCGGTTTCGGTCGACGCTTGCGCCACACCGAATTCTTTCATTGCAGCCCGATCGATAACGTCAACACGAATATCTTCGTCTGAATCCACAAAGCTTACGCCGAGCGTGGACTCCGCCATGCCATAACTCGGCAAAAACGCCTTTGACTTGAACCCTGCAACTCCAAGCGTTTCCGAAAACAGCTTGAGTACATCGGCACGCACCATATCACCGCCGATACCGGCCACCCGCCATTGATCCAGCTTGAGATCAGCCAGGCTGCCGGTTGCACGCCGTGCAGCGAGATCATAGCCGAATGACGGACCATAGGCGACTGTACACTGGTTCTGGGACATCAGCTTGAGCCAGAGTGCCGGGCGGCGCGCGAACGCCGGCGTGGCAAGATGGTCACACGACATCTGCGACATCATCGGTGACAGGCAGAATCCGACCAGTCCCATGTCGTGATACAATGGCAGCCAGGAAAACGTCCGATCAGTGGGGCGAATCTTCAATCCGTGCCGCAGGATGGCCATGGTGTTCGCACACACGGCTTTCTGGGAAATCAGCACACCTTTGGGATTGGACGTGGATCCGGAAGAATACTGGATGTAGGACACATCTTCAGGGCCGAACGGTTCAAGCTTAGCACCCTTCGACGGAAAATCCGCCAGTTGCTCATGGCTTAACACGCGTTTTACGCCGGCGCGGCCTGCAGCATCACGAACCAGCTCATCAAGGTCAGCCGTTGTGACGACCGCTGTGGCATGAGCGCTTTCGAGCATACCGGCAATGCGTGTCACGTAACTTTCGCGACCGCCAATATACATGGAGTACGGCAGCGGGCACGGCACCATGCCTGCATATTGACAGCCAAAGAACACAACCATGAACTCGGCACCGGTTTCTGCCACCACACCCACGCGCGCGCCCGGTTTGATACCGGCATTGACAAGCTGATGGGCAGCAGCAATCGCACGTTTGCGCAACTGCTGATACGGCACGCTCTCGGCAAGCTGGCCGCGAGGACCATAAAAATTCATTCCCGTCTGGCCCTGGGCCGCGTAATCGAGCCCTTCGCACAAGGTGGTAAATCCACCGAGGCGCTGCACAAGATCAACATTGATTGTCGGTGTTCCTGCCGGTGTGAACGGACAGACTTCCGCGCCAGATCCCGTCCCAATTTCCGTTGTCGTGTCTACCCGCACCAAACGAACCCCTTCTTTTCCGGCGAACCGGTGGCAGCGCCCTGTCGTTGCCACGCGATGTCACTCGCCATCACCACCTATTGGGCTACAGGTTTACCAGATGCGGCGCACGACACAGAAATCACTTGATATTTCAGAATGTAACGTGCCGCACTGGCGGTTTTTCAAACCCACGGAGAAAATGGTTTAAAACGGCCAAAAACCGGCAAAAAACAACCGGAGCAGCTCGAACGCCTTGTAACAATCGATACGCCGGCATCGGTGTTAAGGTAACATCGGTGAAGCAACTGAATTGTAGGCAAATCAGTGCGCGAGCGCGCACGGCTAAAAAACGATTCGCCCCAACATGACCCCCACAATCAACAGAGCCAGCACGCCAAAGGTGAAACCGGTCAACCAGGCCATCACCAATTGCGACATGACCGGCGCGCTGCCTGCCTCGATTGCCCTGCTGCCGCGTTGCGCTTCAATGAGCGCATGCGAGGCGTATTCTCGAACCTTGGCAATCATTTCCGGCATGTCTCGGGTTTCAAGTATGGTTTCATGTCCGGCCTGGTCCTGACGCACCAGACGGAATGTCCGGGGGTCGGGCTCCATGACAACAAAAGAGATGTTGTCGATCCACAGCCTGGGCGGAAATCCATCCACCATCTGCAACGGCAACAGTCCAGCCAGACGAGGTTCCTTGGAAATCTGCTTTCTCAGGTTTTCGTGCAGCGCGGCAAGGCGCAGTGTCTGCGCATCCTTTATGTCAACCAGCGCATCAAAGTGTGCAGCCTGAGCCAGTCGTGCCCGGCGAACATCGCGATCCAGCCCGTCAACCTGCCGGTTGGCGCTCACACCGCCGTCCCTGCTTATTTCCGGTTGCTGCTTGCTCACCTCATCGACCCTTTCAGTCCGAAAATGGAAGATCGCCGGTCACAATCGTCCACCGCTCGCACGCATGGGCTGTACTTGTGCCAGAAGAGCACAATCACACCGGCTCGCAATGTTCCATCAGCAAACCCTTGCATGGCCTATGCCAATGTGGGAGTCGCCATCGGATAATTTTTCACAAAACCAGAAGTCCGGGTTTGTCACGGGCCTGCACCAGGTGCAGATCATCGGTTTTTGAACGGTCTGGTCAGCAATCCGATGAATCCCTGGTCATGAAGATGCTCAACCCCGATCGGCATGTCCTTCCAGCGATGCGTGGCTGACCGGCTGCCGAAAACAATGTCCCACACCGACAGGATGTTGGCATAGTTACTGTCTGTATCGGCCCGGATAGCGTGATGGTGTACCCAATGTATCGATGGGGTCACAAGCACTTTCGACAATGGCTTTTCCAGCCAACGCGGCACTGCCATATTGGAATGGTGGAACAACGCCATGGTCAGCACGCAGGTCTCGAAAACCACCACCGATACCAGCGGCATGTCCAGCAGCCAGATGACGCTTGCGCGCACCAGCGCCGACATCACCACCTCGCCAAAGTGAAACCGCAGAGCTGAACTTGCGTCGAGAAACTCATCGAGATGATGCACCTCGTGAAATCGCCACAGGAACTGGATTTCATTGTTGGCGCGATGCCACCAGTAAATCCAGCAATCCAGAATTATCACGTCAACCAGCAGACCAGCCGCGCCCGACCACCAGTCGGGACGCCAGCCGAGGGCATGGCTGGCAGCCAGCGCCGAAATCGGAATCACCAGCACAGGCGACAATCCTGCATTGAGCAGCAACAGTCCGAAGTTCCTGGCCAGACGCCAGGCGTTTTGCGCCAGCGTCTTCAATTGGGCACCGGCCAGGGGGCGGGCCCGGGGAAAGGCGCGTTCAAGCACAAGAAACGTGATTGCAACGCCCGCTATCCAGATGGCCTTGTATTCCAAAAGACTGTCAATTTGCTCCATCACACCAGTGTAGAGGTGAACCGGGATCAACAACAGCTAACATAACCGTGAAACACGTGCGGCAAAACCTCACTCTGATTTACCGGGCTTTTGCTGAATGAATTGCCAGGCCAGCGGCATGGCCAACGCAATCAGCACAAAACGGCCAATCTGGTGTGCACCAATGAATGCCGGGTCCAGACCAAGCGCGAATGCCATAATGGTCATGGCTTCCATGCCGCCGGGCGCAAATGCCAGGATGGTCCAGGCAAACGGCACATCCGCGACCACGCTGGCAACCGCAGCGCCCGCAACGCTGACCACCAGCGCGACGGCCAGCGCGGCCAGACTGGCCCCGCCAATACTCATGATGTCGGCAGGTTTGACGCCGGAAAACCGCATCCCGATCATGGTGCCGAGAAACACGAATACCGGCATCAACACCCACAACGGCAGGGTTCCGTGCACGACGCCGCCGACATGCATGGCAGCGCTGGCCAGTGCTGGCCCCAGAATAAGGCCTGCAGGCACCTTGAGCTTGTCAAAGGCAAAACCGGCCACCAGCCCTGCCCCCAGCACCATCACCAGATCGCGCAGGGATCCCGCCTGCGGCAATACCTGCGCCGGAGCGTCTGACAAATCCCCCAATGATGAAATAATTGACGGCAGCACCGCCACCAGAACAAAGAGTCTGATGACCTGGGATACGCTGACTTTCCTGAGATCAGCCCGCGTATCGGCCGCCAGTGCCAGTGCGACGGACAGGGCACCGGGCATGACAGCAAAATACGCGGTTGCACGATCCCAGCCATAAACCGAGCGCAGAAACACGACCCCGCTCCACACCAGCACCACCATGGTCAGTGCCAGGGTCAGGAAACTCGCCGGCCAGCGTGATATTGTATCCAGTGTTTCAGGCGTGACGGCCCCGCCAATCTGCAGGCCGAGCAGAATGAAGATGATTTTCGTCAGATGCCTCGGCATTGCCTGCTTGATAACGCCGGACAGCGAAGCCGCCGCCACGGTCACAACAGATCCTGCCAGCCAGGGCGCAGGCAATCCGAGCCACCAGAACACAGCGCCGCCGCCAAGCCCTATGGCCAGTGCCGCAATCACCTGTTCCAGGTCTCGTTTGGACAATCCGGCAATCACTGCTTGCGATCTTTCAAGCCGTTTATCACCTCGTCGGTGTGCTCGCCAAGTGCGGGGCTGGCCCTGTCAAGCTTCAGCGTGCTTTCGGAAAACACAATCGGGGTGCGCACGCTCGGCACCATGACACCCTCGCCGTCAGGCACATCCACACGCACTGCGCGGTGGATAATTTGCGGGTCGTCAAATGTATCCTCGACAGAATTGATCGGACCGGCCGGGATGAACTTTGCATCAAACTCCGCCAGCATGTCGTCACGCATGCGCTGCGATGTCTTGGCAGAGATCAATGCCGCCAGTTCATCGCGGTTCTTCACCCTGTCCTGGTTGGTCCTGAAACGGGCATCATCGATCAGGTCATCGAGTCCCAGCACCTGGCACATTTTTGACCACTGCGGCTGCGACCCTGTGGCGATGATCAAATGCCCGTCGCTCGACGGAAACACCTGATACGGCACGATATTCGGGTGTGCATTGCCCATACGCTTGGGGGATGTTCCCGACACCAGGTAATTCAGCGCCTGGTTGGCAAGCACGGCACTCATGGCATCGAACAAGGCCATGTCGATATGCTGGCCCTTTCCGGTCTGGGCACGCACGATCAAGGCCGACTGGATTGCGATGACCCCGTACAGGCCGGCAAAAATGTCGGCAAATGCAACGCCCATTTTCTGCGGTTGACCGTCAGGCTCGCCGGTCAGATCCATGATTCCGGCAAGCCCCTGGATCATGAAGTCGTACCCGGCCTTGTGGGCATAGGGCCCGGTCTGGCCAAACCCCGTCAGGGACAGATAAATCAGCCTGGGGTTCAGTTCGCGCAAGGATGCATAATCAAGACCGTATTTGGCCAGGCCACCCACCTTGAAGTTTTCAACAAACACATCAGCATCTGCCACCAGGGCGCGGATGGTCTCTCGCCCCTGTTCTGTCTTGAAGTCGACGACCACCGATTTCTTGCCTCGATTGGCAGAGTGGAAATACGCCGCATCGCCATCAGATCCATCCGCACGCTTGACGAAGGGCGGGCCCCAATTGCGCGTGTCGTCTCCGCCCGGACTTTCCAGCTTGATCACCTCGGCGCCCAGGTCCGACAATGTCTGCCCGATCCACGGACCGGCCAGAATTCGCGCCATCTCGATCACCTTGAGGCCCTGCAGGGGTGCCGTCATGTATCTGCCTCCAGTTAGAGCATGTTTCACTTAGATGGAAACGTTTGACCGGTTTTCTGCGTTTGCTGGCAAGGCACGGTTCGCGCCGTGGTCTGGTTGACCACAAGGGAGCCGTAACGTAGTCCAGCGGGCGCAGTAAACCGGCCTGTAGATCAACATGGGTTCAACTGAACCC
>CAYRLR010000086.1:0-8527 GCA_964424975.1 uncultured Anderseniella sp. | reverse complement strand
CGAACGGGTGACCGGGGATGGCGATTTCAGGATCCTGTATGGCGGCTCCGTCAAACCGGCCAATGCCGCGGAGCTGATGGCCATCGACAATGTGGATGGCGCGCTGGTGGGTGGCGCCAGCCTGAAGGCTGATGACTTTGCCGGTATCATCGCGGCGTTCTGAACGGTTTACATTCGCGCACCAAACGCCTACATCAGCGCCAATCCCTATTTACTTATTCGAGACAAGGTTCGAGAAGCTCCATGATTGCCATTATCACCGTGGTTCACCTGTTGATCGTTCTGGCCCTTATCGGCACCGTTTTGCTGCAACGCTCCGAAGGCGGCGCGCTGGGCATTGGCGGCGGTGGCGGCGGCGGTGGCGGTATGTTCAGTTCGCGCGGTGCAGGCAATGCACTGACCCGGACCACGGCCATTCTGGCGGTGTGTTTCTTCGTGACCTCGATGTCGCTGGCCTATCTGTCGCGCGGCAATTCAAGCGGCAGTTCCGTGCTGGACCAGGTAGCTCCCAGCCAGACGCAAGGCGAGCAAAGCGGCAATGGCGGCGGATCGGTTCTGCCAACCCTGCCGGGCACGCCTACTGCGCCAACGGAACCTGCGGTTCCTACGCAGTAGGTTATATCGCTCACGCCAGCAGCCTTGGGCTGCGCTCCGCGGGGGCGGGCCTGACCGGCCCGAGGCCCGTCGGGCCTTGTTGGCAGTTCATCATGACGTCAGTTCGGGAACGGAGAACGGCCCGTTCACGGCGCACGAGTTGTTCGAATAATAAAGTGATTCCCGACATCGCTCACGCCAGCAGCCTTCGGCTGCGCTCCGCGGGGGCGCCCTGCGTGCGACGGCCAGTCGGCCTTGCCTCAGCACTGCGTGCTTCGGATTGAAGTTCTTCATTACGGTTGTTCGGGAACGGAGAACGGCCCGTTCATGGCGGACAAGCTGTTCGACCACCAAAATGATTGCGCCTTCGCGCAGCGCAGGCGTCAGGTTGCCGGCGTGAGCACAACAATGCTCTTCACCCGCGCCAGGCTAGAGTTTCTCAAACAGTTTTTTTAACGTAATGATATTGTCGGCAAAGCTGAAATGCGCCTTTGCGTGGCTTGCGGCAGCTTTGCCCAGTTTCTGTCGCATCTTTGGCTCGGTGATGGCCATTCTGACGGCTTCGGTTATGGCATCGGCGTTTTCGGGTTTGACCAGCAAGCCGTTCTCTCCGGAAGTGAAAAACTCCGGGATCGCCGATATGTCGGTGGAGATACACAGCATGGCCTGGCTGGCGGCTTCGACCAGTACGTTGGGCAGGCCATCCATGTCGCCTTCGGCGTCGACACGGCACGGCAGGACAAACACATCGCAGGCGCGGTACAGGTCCAGCAATTCCTCTGAGTTTTTGAAACCGTTGAACTTAACCCTGTCGGCAATACCCCCGTTTTGCGCCTGTCTGGCAAGCGTATCGATCAGCGGGCCGTCGCCGATATGATCGAGCTGCCAGTGCAGGGTCTTTGGCAGGTTTGACAGCGCGTCCAGCAGAATATCAAAACCCTTCTTTTCGATAGCCCTGCCCACGGTGATCAGGCGCACGGCCCGCTCCGGTGAACTGCCGTCATTGACATGCGCGCGCTTGCTGTCGAGAGGGAAGCGGGTGAGGTCGACGCCGTGATAGATCAGATGAATGGTCTCGGGGCGAGCAGTCAGGGCGCGCAGTCGCTCAGCACCATGACCGGTGCACGTCGCGACCCAGCGGACGCTGGCAAGCTTGCGGCTGAGATCTGCATTGTCGGACAACCAGATGTCGCGAGCATGGGCACAGCACGTCCACGGTGTTCCGGTCATCAGGCTGGCAAACTGGGCGATGGTTGCCGGGTGGCGGATGAAATGGGCGTAAATGACATCGCGGCGCGGATCGAGGTCCTGCGTCAGTTTGATTGCCTTGCAGAACAGGAAGAACCGCAACGGTGAGGGCTTGGCCATCAGCGCTGCGCGCGCGGTGCGATATCCGGGCTTTGACCTGACCGAGCGCCATGCCGACAGCAGTTGCCACAGCGCCTTTACCGGGTTGGCCGTTGGATAGATGACCGCTGCCTTGATGTCCTGCACGACCGGTTGCAACCGGGCTGCACGGCGGCGCAACATGGGGTTGATCTGCATCGGAAATCCCGCCCGCTCAAGCCCAAGCAGTTCCTGCGCGATAAAGGTCTGTCCAAGGCTGGGAAAGCTGGTCAGCAGGACTTTGATGTGGCGGGTCATATCAAGTTGGTATCCAAACGGGTTGTGAGGCTATCCTGTATAGGGATGGCAGAGCGGAACGAGGCCTGCAAAGCACGGAGTGCGGGCCCGCGTCTAGCGCTTTTTGGGATCGTCAATCAATTGCAGCAAATTCTCAACGAAGCGTTCGGGTGCCAGATGGTCGCCGGCAAACTCGCGCACCTGCTGCCCAAGTGTTTGCAGTTTCTGCCGGTCGGATGCGAACGCGGCCAGCCGGGCATGCAGATCATCGACATCTCCGGCCTGGAAAATCATGCCGTCGCCGGCCAGTTCAACGGTGCCGGCGCTGCCTGTTGCCGTTGAGACCAGCGGCACGGTCCCGAACGCCATTGCTTCGAGTGGAGAGGTTCCCAGGGGTTCGTTGTCGGACGGCAGAACACAGATATGATGGTTGAGGTAGTGTTCGGGCATTTCATGCGGCGACACATTTACCATCAGTGAAATGCGACTGCTCAGCGGTCCGTTCTGCACCCTGTCCATAAGCTGTTCAAACTTTGCCTGGCTGAAACCGGATACTTTTCTTGTGTCGGCACCAATTAACGTCAAGACGCAATCATGCTGCTCAACCAGTTTTTCGATCGCATCAAGCAACAGCATATGACGTTTTCTGGGCTGGGTTATCTTGGCAACACAGAGAATTCGCAACGGCCCGCCGGCATCAACGGTTCGCTTCACTGGCGCGCGCGCCTGCGGGACGGGCAGGGGTAGGTAGCGTGCAAGCGGGTCACTGCTGCTCCCATTTTGCGTCAGGCCCCTGACCGGAGAAAACCGTTGCATCGGCAAACCCTGCATCACTGTTTCATAGGCAAGGCGCAGCATGTTTCTTGGTTTGTTGACCGCGCGTTGCTGGTAGCCAAGCATCGGCATTTTACGAAACAGTGCCAGCCAGAACACTTTCCGCGATACGCCCTTGGTATACCGCAATACGGTCATGTCAGGTGATAGGTCATCCAGCATCGCGGCTATGGCTTTCCAGCTTGTGCCGTCACCGGTGATGACTTGAGGATCGATCTGTGAGTGATCTTCAATCAATTCAGATCTGCAGCACACAATGGCGACCTCGACGCCGGCCGCTACCAGACCATCGATGGCTGCGGACAGGTTTGTGTGAAACCGTGGAATGACGAACAGTATTTTCATCAGCTCTCAGCACGCTCCGCGATGATCTCAATCGTCGCTTTGGAAACCGGTACTGTCACGTTTCCTGGCTCTGAAAATCGATGTGAATATGATTGCCGTCGACATCGTGGACGTTCACCTGGGTAACGCCGATGCCCGGCACCCTGGCCACTCTGTAGGCAATGTTCTGGTTGTCGAGCGTTTCAAGAAATGATGCATATCCGGTTGCCGACAGGGCAAAGTGTTCCAGTGTCGGGTCCTGCCCCGCGGGTTGGCTATCAACACCCACAAGATGCACCACCGGGTGATCGCCGGCATACATCCAGGCGCCCGGAAACGGAAATGGCGGCCTGGCACCGGATTTCATGCCCAGTACGTCCTCGTACCATTTGATCATCTGATCGAGATTTGCCGTCTTGACGTTCACATGGTCCAGCCGGTTGAGATGCATTTGGGTTTCCTTTGCGAATGTCGGCATCGTTCCGGTTGCCATTTTGCATGTTATGGCGGGCAATATCCAGAGCGTCAGAACGCGGAGTTTGCCCTGGTGGTACCGATCTGCACACGGCCAGCGTTCAGGAAGCACGATGTGTCGAACAGTGTAAGGTCCAGGGGATTTGGTAACCGGACATCGCAAAGCCCGGGGAACGGTTTGGCCGATGCATCATATGACCGGTCAACCTGGGAGATAAACACCATGATCAGGCCCCTTGCGCCGGCAAATGCCTTCAACGCCAGTATCTGGACCATCAGGTCCGGATTGCTGCGTTTCTGGTCGAGCAACTGCAAATAATCGATCACAATGACGCTACCCCATGGGGCGGCTGCCAGCCGATCCATGATGTGGTCGGAGTTGATGGCGTCGGAGTTGTCGAACTCAAACAGGCCGTTGCAGCTTGCCGGGTCACCGCCGTTGGCTTCAAAGTGGGCCGCAAAATCCCGCTCGTTGTACTCCAGCGTGAACAACACAGCCCGGCGGCCGAGTTTCACGGCTTCAACGATGAGCTTGATACCCAACAGCGTCTTGCCCTGGCCCGGTCGGGCTGCCAGCAGCACAAGGTTGCCGGGGCTCAATTGTGCCAGCAGCTCGCTTGATGGCATCATCGGAGATGATCGTGCAGCAAGCAGACTCCAGGAGCTGAAGCCTTCACTTCGGGCAATCCGGTCCAGTGCCTTGTTGAGCGGAATGCCTTGCTCGCGAGACAGGGTCCTGGCGCGGCGTTTCAGGTGATAAACGGGTGCAGACAGTTTCATGATAAAACCTTCTATAGCGAGCTGGTGTCACAATCCCTCCTTATGCGTGGTGCCCGAACAGTCGGTCTGATGGTCATAAAGCCCCATATGTAATGTATTTTCCCGAACGAAGGGGGGAGGCATGGGCGAAGGCCTGAACGGCAGTATGCACCAAAGGGCCGTTGCAGAAAATACCTGCCATGCATTTTCGTCTCAAGTTCGGCCGCCACCCATGCAGCCTCCCTATATGGCAGTTCAGGCGATCTGCGGTGTGGCGCGACGCCTGATTTTTGGCAACCGGCAGCCCGCTTGAGTATGTTCGAGGTGATAGTCGACTCATGAATGCGGGTAGATCAGGAGGGATGGAGGCCTTGTAGATAACTCGCTTACCCCCCAAATTAGGTCTTTCCACACGCAACGACTCCAGCTACACGGTAATTCCCATGGCGCGATATATTTTCATTACCGGCGGCGTGGTTTCCTCACTTGGCAAAGGCCTTGCATCAGCAGCTCTTGGAGCTTTGCTGCAGGCGCGCGGATATTCGGTCCGGCTCAGGAAACTCGACCCCTATCTCAACGTTGATCCCGGCACCATGAGTCCGTATCAGCATGGCGAAGTGTTTGTCACCGACGACGGGGCTGAAACCGACCTCGATCTCGGCCACTACGAACGCTTTACCGGGAGGGCGGCCACCCAGGCCGACAATATCACCACCGGCCGAATCTATCAGGACATCATCGCCAAGGAACGCCGCGGCGATTACCTGGGTGCTACCGTGCAGGTGATCCCGCATGTCACCGACGCCATCAAGACATTCATTGGCGACGGTAATGATGATTATGATTTTGTGCTGTGTGAAGTGGGTGGTACGGTAGGTGACATTGAAGGCCTGCCGTTCTTCGAGGCGATCCGCCAGTTTGGCCAGGAAGCACCGCGCGGCCAGTGCATCTATCTGCATCTGACGCTGCTGCCCTGGATACCGGCTGCCGGAGAATTGAAAACCAAACCCACCCAGCACTCGGTCAAGGAATTGCGCTCCATTGGCATTCAGCCCGATGTCCTGATGTGCCGTGCCGACCGGGAGATTCCTGAAACCGAACGTCGCAAGATTGCCCTGTTCTGCAATGTGCGGCCTGGCGCTGTTATCCAGGCGCTCGATGTGAAGACGATCTATGAAGTGCCGCTGGCCTATCACCGCGAGGGTCTGGATGGTGAAATACTGGCGGCGTTCGGCATTGAAGGTGCGCCGGCTCCCAAGCTCGACATGTGGGAAAACATCGTCAGCCGTATCAAGGAGCCTGAGGGCGAAGTGACCATTGCGGTGGTCGGCAAGTACACAGGTTTGCTGGATGCGTATAAATCGCTCAATGAAGCGCTTGTGCATGGCGGCATTGCCAACAAGGTGAAGGTCAATATCGAGTGGATCGAATCGGAGGTCTTCGAGGCGGAAGACCCGGCGCCGCTACTGGAACATGTGCACGGCATCCTGGTGCCGGGTGGCTTCGGTTTGCGCGGTGTCGAGGGCAAGATCGCAGCGGCTACGTTCGCGCGCGAGCGCAACGTGCCGTATCTGGGTATCTGTCTCGGCATGCAGGTGGCGTGCATCGAAACGGCGCGCTCACTGGCGGGGATCAAGAATGCATCTTCGACGGAATTCGGTGAAACCAAAGAGCCGGTTGTCGGTCTGATGACTGAATGGATGCGCGGCAACGAGCTTGAACAGCGCGCCAATGAGGGTGATCTGGGCGGTACCATGCGCCTGGGGGCCTATTTGGCAAAGCTTGAACCTGGCTCGCGCGTTGCCGGTATTTACGGGACCGAGGAGATTTCGGAACGTCACCGGCATCGCTACGAAGTCAACACCCGGTATCGTGACAGGCTGGAAGCTGCCGGGCTCAGGTTTTCCGGTACTTCACCGGACGGGTTGTTGCCGGAGATTGTTGAAATTCCCGGCCATGCGTGGTTTGTCGGCGTGCAATATCACCCGGAACTGAAATCGCGACCGTTTGAACCGCACCCACTTTTTGCATCATTCATTGAAGCAGCGGTTGAGCAAAGCCGCCTTGTATAGGTATCATCAGTAGATGAATATTGTTCGCTCATTCGCGCGGGTATGGCTGGCGCTGGCGCTGCTGTTGGCAGGCTGTGCGCTTGCGACTGCACAAACCGCTGAACCCTCCGGCAGTCCGGCATCCGGACAGACTGGCCAGAGCGGCCAAACCGGCCAGAGCGTCCAGACCGACCCGAAATCTGCAGCATCAGCTGAAAAACCGGCGGTCGATCGGGAATTGGCGGTCGCTGCCTTGCCTGCCGGTATCCAGGAAGCTGCCGGCAAGGCTCGCCGGGTTGCGACCGATATCATCAAGACACTGGAAGATCTGAAGGTCAGGCTTGCCAACCCTTCATTGCCGGCAAACGAACTGGCCAAGGCGCGTGAAGAGCTTGAGGCCGTTCGCGAACGCGCCAAGCTTGCTGACATCGAGTTATCGGCTCCGCTAACGCAGATGGAGGCGCAGTTGAGCAGACTGGGCCCTGCACCAAAAGACGGTGAGACGGAGGCTGCACCTGTGGCTGCCCAGCGCGTTCAGCTCGAAGAGGTTCGCGGCGTGTTGCTTGGCGCGCGTGCCCAGCTTGCTCTGGCGGCAGGTGTGGCGGACCAGCTTGCAAGCCAGGCCGGGCAGATTGAACGGACCCGCTATTTCGACCGACTGTTGAAGCGCGAACAATCTGTTCTGGCTCCGGCTTTGTGGTCGCAGGGTATTGCAAGTATTTCCGACCTGTGGGCACGTTCGGCAAGGTTGGCCACCAGCTATTACACGTTGATAGCAGAGAATAACGGGCCCTGGATTGCGTGGGTCCTGCTGGCCAGTTTCATTGTACTGGCCGCAGGCGGTTACCGGGCCTGCCATACGCTGGCCAATCGCGTCCGCGCGGGCAAGGTTCCCAAGGGAGAGCTTGGCAAACTTTTGCGTGTCGTGGCTGTACCGATTGGTTATGGCCTGGTTGCTGTGATTGCCACCACGGTATTCGGCCTGCTGCTGTTTGAACTTGGTGCCCAGTCAAAGCAGATAGAACAGCTCTACCAGGCATTCGCCCTGATGATGGTGATGTTTGCCTTCACCCGCGGCATGGCGCGTTCGATACTGTCGCCGACCCGGCCTGACTGGCGGATTGCTGATCTGTCAACACAGGCGGCTCAGAAATGGCTCAACCTGCTGACCATCGCCTTTATGGTCATGGCCGCAGGTTATCTGGTGAACGAACTGTCGCAGGTGCTGAACCTATCCGATAAACTGGCGGCCATGCGCCGGGCAATCGTGCTGCCTACGCTGATGATCATTATTGTGCGCCTGATCCTGGTTGCGCAGCGTGACCGGCGCAGTGCCGAAGCGTCGCAGTCCAAGACGGTGTATTTTGCTTGGGCAAGCTACATGATCCAGCCGGTCTGGCTCCTCGTATTTGCAACCGGTGTGGCGCTGATTACCGGGTACCTGACGCTGGCTACCTATATTGTGGCCAACATAGTGGTGATCGGCACGGTGGTCAGTTTTCTGTACTGCGTGCGCCGGTTGGCAGATGCGTTCGTAACACAGAGTATTTCTGATGGAAGCCGTATCTCCAAAACGCTGAAACATGCGTTTTCCATGTCGGAGCGGGGCATCAAGCGGTCCGGTATAGCGTTGAACGCAATTGTTGATCTGTCGCTATTGCTGCTCGGTTTGCCCTTGTTGTTGATGCTGACAGCCTTGTCGTGGGTGGACGTTCGCAGTTGGCTTTCCACTGCGTTTTTCGGGTTCAATATCGGCGATATTACCATATCGCTGTCGTCGATCCTGCTGGCAATCAGTGTGTTCGTTGTCGGCCTGCTGCTGACCCGATTTGTCACCGGATGGCTGGACAGGCGCATTCTGTCTGCTA
>CAYRLR010000085.1:0-8553 GCA_964424975.1 uncultured Anderseniella sp. | reverse complement strand
ATCATGATTTTACGACGTTCCGCTCCAGCCATTGCCAGGCGAAATCACCGCTGAAGACCCTGGACAGGCTGGATGTGTCACGCGAAGGGCGTGATGTGGTGGTCCGGGCGTCCGCCAGATCGTTCCTGCACAACCAGGTTCGCTCGCTCGTCGGCACGCTGAAGCTCGCAGGCGAGGCGAAATACTCAGCCCGCGATGTGCGTGATGCGCTGCTGGCGGCTGACCGGTCGACATGCGGTCCCGTCGCGCCGCCTCAGGGTCTGTACCTGGTCAAGGTCGACTATTCACAGGGCCACTGACACGACAATCGACATGGCAAGATCTCCGAAAACAAGGGCCACGGCAGTCAGTGCCGGCACATCGAGCGCAATTTTCGCAACATACCAGCGGTAATACAGCGACCACACGATGATGCACAGGCTCAACAGCGACGCGATGACCATATCCATAATGCCAGCCTGCTGCAGCACGAACACCGGTATCAGCGCTGCGATAACGTATACGCTCGACCAGTTATAGGCGACGATATAGCGGACATAATGTTGTTGCCGGCCGACGATGCGCGACACCGTCACCATGATCCAGGGCCACATGACCCATAACAACGCAAGCAGCGCCAGCGAACTGAACCAGTGCCGTTCAGGCTCCGGCGGCGTGGCCAGCCGGGCACCTGCGACAGACGAGTACAGATAGAGCGGCGCAACCAGTATGATTGCCGCGAATGAATTCCAGAAGCCATCCGAACTCAGATCGAGATCATCAAGACCGCCTTCATCCATGCACACCAGGCGCCAGCAGGCCTTGAGCCCGCGCACGGCTTCAAGGGCAAAGTTCACCCGCGTGCTCCTGCAAACCAGTCGTCCAGCATCCGCCGGTAAACCCGTGTCAGCGCTTCAAGTTCAGCGACCTTGATGCATTCATTGGCCTGGTGGATGGTGGCATTGTTGGGGCCGAACTCAACCACCGGACAATAATCCTTGACGAAGCGCGCATCGGACGTGCCGCCGCCGGTATCAAGCTTCGGCACAATGCCGGTTTCTGCCGCAACCGCTTTTGCCATGCAGTCAACAAAGTTGCCCGGTTCGGTCATGAAGGCGTCTGCGCCCTCGACGATGGCAATGGCATAGGTGCCGCCAAAGACCTGCTTGACGGTTTCACACTCAAGCGCCACCCAGTCTTTCAGGCTGTCTGCCGTATGCTCGGTGTTATAGCGAATATTGAACCGCGCATTCGCTGCGGCCGGTATGACGTTGTTGGCCGGGTTGCCGGTGTCAAAATTGGTCACCGCAAGTGTCGAAGGCCCGAAGTGCGCATTGCCCTGGTCGAGTTCGCGCGAGGCGACACGGTCAATCAGTCGGGCCAGCGGCGTGATCGGGTTGAGTGCCTTGTGCGGATAGGCGGAATGTCCCTGAACACCGGTCCAGGTGACTTCAAAATGAATTGATCCGCGCCGGCCAATCTTGAGCGTATCACCGAGTGTACCGGGACAGGTTGGCTCTCCCACGAGGCACACATCCGGCACCTCGTTGCGGCGCTTCAGTTCCGCCAGCATTTTTACGGTACCGTTGATGGCAATGCCTTCTTCATCGCCGGTAATCAGCATGGAAACCGACCCGGGCAAATTGCCCGCATGATCGGATGCAAAGCCGATCGCGGCAGCGCAAAACGCTGCGACCGAGCCCTTCATGTCACAGGCACCACGGCCGTAGACGACACCATCATGAATGTCGGCAGCAAATGGCGGATGCGACCAGAGCGCATCGGCTCCCGGCGGCACCACATCCACGTGGCCAGCGAAGCAAAAATGCGGTCCGTTCGAGCCAATGCGCAGGAACAGGTTGTCGACATCAGCCGTGCCGTCTTCGGAAAACGGCATCCGGCTGGCGGTAAAGCCTGCCGGAACCATGAGGCTTTCCATGTAATCCAGGACGCCGGCCTCCAAAGGTGTAACGGAGGGGCAGCGGATCAGCGCCTGCAAAACGGGAGTCGGATCAGGTGTGTTGGTCATGGCTCAAGCCTTACCTGAAACAAAACACCCGGCCAAGAGGCCGGGTGATAAACAGCGCCCGGATTTGCAACCCAGGTTATACTTTTCGGTTCAATCCCGCAGCAACTCGTTGATCGAGGTCTTGGAGCGGGTTTTCTCGTCAACGCGCTTGACGATGACCGCGCAGTACAGCGACGGGCCAGGGTCACCGTTCGGCAGGTTCTTGCCGGGCAAGGTGCCGGACACGACAACCGAATATGCCGGCACTTCACCATACATGATCTCGCCGGTTGCGCGGTCGACGATCTTGGTGGACTTGCCGATGTAGACGCCCATGCCCAGCACGGCGCCTTCACGCACGATGCAGCCTTCGACAACTTCCGAACGCGCGCCGATGAAGCAATTGTCCTCAATGACCACCGGGCCTGCCTGCAACGGCTCCAGAACGCCGCCAATACCGACACCGCCGGACAGATGCACGCCCTTGCCGATCTGTGCACATGAGCCCACGGTTGCCCATGTATCGACCATGGTGCCCTCATCCACATAGGCACCGAGATTGACGAAAGACGGCATCAGCACTACTGACGGTGCAATATAGGCCGACCGGCGCACGGTGCAGTTGGGCACTGCCCGAAAGCCTGCCTCGCGCCATTCAGTCTCGCCCCAGCCTTCGAACTTGGACGGTACCTTGTCCCACCAGGTTGCGTTACCCGGCCCGCCTGCAATCGCTGCCATGTCATTGAGCCTGAAGGACAAAAGCACTGCCTGTTTGAGCCACTGGTTGACTGTCCAGTTGCCGTCAGAGCCCTTTTCAGCCACGCGCGCCTGGCCGGAATCCAGCAACCCAAGCGCTGCTTCCACACCGTCGCGCACCAACCCTTGAGTTTGCGGTGTAACGTTGTCGCGGTCTTCCCAGGCTTGTTCGATGGTGGTTTTCAGATTGGCGTGGCTCATTGTTTCGCTCCTAGCTTAAGCAATAATTCAGGGAAGATCAGTCGAACTTTATGTCGGCCAGGAACCCGGCCAGATCAGACGTCTTGTGATGCACGTGTGGCGCACCCTCGCCGTCACCAGCGATGCTGTTCATGGTATTGCCGTCTTCATTGGCAGCGTCATGAACCAGAACCGTCGTCATGCCGAGATCGTGCGGCACCGAAAGGTTGCGGGCGATGTCTTCAAACATCGCGGCCTTTCCGGGGTCAACTGTATGGGTGGCAATGAATTTTTCATACGGGCCACGCTCCGGTTTCGGGATGAAATCAGAGTGCACAATATCAAAAATGCCGTCAAACAAATGGGTAATGCCGATGCGGTGCATGACATTGGTTGCATGCGAAACCGTGCCATTGGTGAACACCAACTTGCGACCCGGCAACGCTTCCAGGTTGGCGGCAAGCGCGCCATTGGCAGGTATCGGCGAGTGGTCGATGTCGTGCACATAGTCCAGGAACGCCGCAGGCTTGATATCGTGCTCGATCATCAACCCGCGCAGCGTCGTTCCGTACTTGTAGAAAAAATCCTTCTGGATGCGGCGCGCTTCGACCTTGTCCACCTTGAACAGGTCGGAGATGAAGGCGCCCATGCGCACATCGATCTGGTCGAACAGGCGGCACGATGCCGGGTACAGGGTATTGTCGAGGTCGAATATCCAGGTCTCGACATGCTGGAAGCCGGGTGCAGACATGATCCTAGACCCTTCGTTCGGAGATGCGGGTGCCAACGCCGTGTGGCGTCAGCAACTCCAGCAGTACGCAATGCGGGACCCGGCCATCGGTGATCACGACACCTTCAACGCCGCCGCGCACCACCGATGCACAGCTTTCCAGCTTGGGGATCATGCCGCCGGTAATGGTACCGTCCTTGCTCAATTGCTCGATCTTGGCCAGCGTCAGTTCCGGTATCAGCTTGCTGTCCTTGTCCAGCACACCTGCAACATCGGTCAGCAGCAACAGCCGTTTGGCCCGCATGGCAATCGCAATGGCGCCGGCAAACGTATCTGCATTGACGTTGTAGGTTTCGCCATCAAGAGAGGTCGCAATCGGTGCGATCACCGGTACTGCCTCTGACTGTAATATGGTATGCAGGATTTCCGGGTTGATCTGGCCAGGATCACCGACAAATCCCAGGTCAATGTTCTCCTGCTTGCCGGTTTCGGCATTCAGGCGGGTGCGTTCAAGCTTTTTGGCAACACACAAATTGCCATCCTTGCCGGAGATGCCGATGGCCTTGCCGCCGGCCGCCTGGATATCCGTTACCACGGATGAGTTGATCGATCCGGCGAGCACCATTTCCACCACTTCCATGGTCGCCTTGTCGGTCACCCGCAAGCCGTCTTCAAACCGGGACTTTATGCTCAGGCGATCCAGCATGGAGCCGATTTGCGGACCGCCGCCATGCACGACAATCGGGTTGAAACCGGACAGTTTCATCTGGACGATATCGCGGGCGAACTTGCGCGACAGGTCCGGATCGATCATGGCATGGCCACCATACTTCACGACAATGACCTGATTGTCATACAACTGCATGAAGGGCAGCGCTTCCGACAGGATGCGCGCAATGGTCTGAGGCTGGTCGGTTTGCGACATGATTTTTAAAACCCGGAGAATGCTGTTCTGGTGCCAGCCCAGCCTTATAGCCGATCAACGCCGCATGTCCAGATCAGATGATTTCTGGTTGTTACAACCTAAAATCATAAACCTGATCGCTTTCAAAATGTTAGAGCAACTTTACGGGTTCAATTGAACCCGTGTTGCTCCAGGAAAAACCAGCCAGGTCCGGTATCCTGGCTTTCAGACGCTGAGGTCAGCCGCGCATGCTGTCAATCTCCGCCCGCAGTTCCGGCATGCCCCAGCCCTTGGCCGATGACGTGATGATGATGTCGGGAAAGGCTGCCGGGCGTTTGGCAATGGCCTTGGCGGCTGCTGCAAGAACAGCATCGCGTTCGCCCTGCTTGATCTTGTCTGACTTGGTCAGCACGATCTGGTAGCTGACCGCGGCTTCGTCGAGCTGATCCAGGGTTTCAAGATCGATCGACTTGATGCCGTGGCGTGAATCGATCAGCACGAATACCCGGCGCAGGTTTGGCCTGCCCTGCAGATAACCCATGATAATCGACTGCCAGGCCTTGACCAGGGACTTGCTGGCCCGGGCATAGCCATAGCCCGGCATATCCACCAGGGCAACCGCGCCGTCTGCCAGTTCGAAGAAATTGAGTTCCCTTGTGCGGCCCGGCGTGTTGGACGTGCGGGCAATATCCTTGCGGCCAGTGAGGGCGTTCAGCAGCGAGGACTTGCCGACATTCGACCTGCCCGCAAAGGCCACTTCAAGAGGATACTCGGGCGGTAATTGCTCGAGCTTGGCGGCGCCCATGCGAAACTCGGTCTGGCCGGCAAACAGCAAGCGCGCGCGTTCAAGTTCTTCCGGTTTATACTCTCGCATGTGAGGTCCAGGGCAGCCGGATTATTTCTCCGGCTGGTCCTTTTTCTTGTCCAGGCCAAGTGAGGCCTTCATGTTGCCGAGCAGGTTTATATCGACACCGTTCTTTTTCATGATGAACGACTGCTGCAGGATCGACAGAAAGTTGTTCCATGTCCAGTACAGCACCAGCCCGGCCGGGAACGAGGCCAGCAGGAAGGTGAAGAACAACGGCATCCAGTTGAAGATCTGCGCCTGGATCGGATCCGGTGGCGACGGGTTAAGCCGCATTTGCACCCACATGGTCATGCCCATGAGAATCGGCAGTACGCCGATCATCAGGAACTGCGGCGGGGTAAACGGCAGCAGTCCGAACAGATTGAACAGGCTGGTCGGGTCGGGAGCCGACAAGTCCTGCAGCCATCCGAAGAACGGCGCATGGCGCATTTCGATGGTGACATAGATCACCTTGTAGAGCGCGAAGAACACCGGAATCTGGATCAGGATCGGCCAGCAACCCGACAGGGGCGAGACCGCTTCCTTCTTGTACATCTCCATCATCGCCTGCTGCTGCTTGGCGCGATCATCGGGGAACCGGGTCTTGATCTTCTCCATCTCCGGCGCAAGTTTCTTCATCTTGCTCATGGAGGTGTATGACTTGTTCTGCAGCGGGAAGAACAGTCCTTTCAGCAGAACCGTAACAATCAGGATGGCGATACCAAAATTGCCAACCACCCCATTAATGTAGTGAAGCGCCTTGAACAGCGGCTTGGTGATGAAATAGAACCAGCCCCAGTCGATGATCAGTTCGAAATTGTGGATACCCAGCTTTTCCTGGTAGCTGTCGATCAGGTAGCTTTTCTTGGCGCCGGCAAACACGCGCGACTCCATGCTCGCCTTGGCTCCCGGTGCCGCACTGACCGGCTCAGCCGCAATGTAGTCAGCCTGGAAAGCATCCTTGTTTGCGATGGTCAGGTGACGAAGTGCCCCGGTAAACGCCAGTTTCTGATCGGGGATCAGCGCTGCTGCCCAGTACTTGTCGGTAATGCCGAGCCATCCGCCCGTGCTCTTGGACGTATAGGCGCCGGGGTCGTTATCCTGGGCTTCGGAGTAGGTCAACTCCTCCAGCTTGTCATCCAGCACGCTCAGCAAGCCTTCATGAAGCACGTAGATGCCGGTAATCTTCGGAATGCCGACACGCTGAACCCGGGCATAGGGGACCACATTGATCGTGGTATCGGTGTTGTTGGTGACATCCTGGTGAACCGTCACCATGTAATTTTCATCAATCGAGAAGGTCTGTTCAAACAGCAGGCCTTCACCATTGTCCCAGCGCAGCGTAACCGGGCGGGTGGGGGTCAGCGTCGAGTTTCCCGACACCGACCACAAGGTCTGCGAATTCGGCAGCTTCATGGTCTGACCGGCCGGTGCCACCCAACCCTGTTCGGTGAAAAACGCACCGGTGCTGCCAGTTGGCGACAACAGCACGATGGTCGGCGAGGTGTCATCCACCGTCTCGTGATATTCCTTCAGCCGGAGATCGTCGAGACGGGCGCCCGTCAGGTTGATGCTGCCGGACACCAGCGGCGTGTCGATTGCAACGCGCGGGTTCTGCTGCAGGACCGCTTCGCGCGGCAGGGCCGGTGCTCCGCCGGGAACAGCGTTCCCACCGGGAACAGCCTGGGGCACGCCCGCGCCGGTTCCCGCAGCAGGCGCCTGCGGCACGCCGGCGTCTCCCGATTGCGAACCGCCCTGGGCAGCCTGCTGTTGTTGCTGTATCGCGGCTTGCTGCTGGGCCGGTTTGCCAACATACATCTGCCAGAGCACGATCACGCCCAACGACAAGGCAATCGCCAGAACATAGTTCTTCATATCGCTATTCATTATTTCCGGTCCTGCCTCTAGCCGATTAGACGGCTCATCCCCGTTCACGCCTGGGCGTAGCTAATTCTTTCGCGCATTTGCTCGACCCTGGCCACTGCGTGGTCTGCCGCGCGAGCGTGGCGGATCACCTTTGCCGTCATTCAGCCTGCGTACTGCAAAAACAACGTCACCTGTCAGGTCCTTGAAATCCTGGGCCAGCGTCGCTGCGCGTCCGATGAACACATAGTCGTGCCCGCGCCTGAGGTCCAGTCCCGATGCGACACGAACTGCTTCGCGCAAACGCCTTTTGATCCGGTTGCGCACCACGGCATTGCCAAGTTTGCGGGTGACGGTAAAGCCGATGCGCGGTTCGCCGGTATCATCGCGAACCCTGGCTTGCACGACACAGCCCTTGCGCGCGCACACAAGCGCTGCAGCGGCGGCGAGAAAATCCTGCCGTCGCTTTAGATGTTGTATCAATGAGATCGTTCCCGAGAAGGACGCAAAGCCGACCGGCACTCCGGCGGAGATCACGGCCAACCAGCCGGCAGGCCTGTCAGGCGCTCAGCTTGGAGCGGCCCTGTGCACGACGGCGTGCAATGACCTTGCGGCCACCGACAGTTGCCATGCGGGCACGGAAGCCGTGACGACGCTTGCGAACAAGATTACTGGGTTGAAACGTACGTTTCATGGCAAAATCTCCAAAATCTTCAAGTTTCCGGTATTGTCAGGCAGCGACGCCTGATGACGTCAAGCATGCAAGTCAATGATCACCGGCTGAAATCCTGCGCGCTTATACGAGCGTAGCCGCAACAAGTCAATTCGCCCGCTGCATCTATTTGTCTGCCCCGGGCCAGCCGTGCCAGCACCAACTCTCACCTTTGGTAATACCTTTTCACAAGCAGTTTACCCCCCCTTTCTTCCAATCACGTTGTGGCTCATCTTCGCGTCAACCCCCGTGGTCCGGCAACTGGTGTGCGAGCAAGGTCATGAAGACGTCATTTGGTTGCATCTCCCCCCAGACCGCGCCTTAGTGATACAGATGAAGAAAGAACAAGAAAAAATGTCTGGAAACATGACCGAAACGGGCCCTGCCCGGCCCCCTGGTGTCGGCGCGCACTGCAAACGCTGGGCACCGCTGGTGATACTGCTGGGCGGTATTGCCGCCGTGTATGCCTCGGGATTGCACGAATACCTGTCGCTGACCGCCATTGCCGACAACCGTGACGCCCTGATGGCGTTCGTTGCCGGCAACGCCGTCGTGGCGGCGGCAATTTACGTGC
>CAYRLR010000084.1:0-8623 GCA_964424975.1 uncultured Anderseniella sp. | reverse complement strand
GACGGTGAACGGCGAAAAGGTATGCGGCGAGGTTGAAGGTCGCACACTTCTGGTCGAGTTCATACGCAGTAATCTTGGAAAAACAGGTACTCATGTCGGCTGCGATACCAGTCAGTGCGGAGCCTGCGTGGTACATGTTGACGGCAAGGCCATCAAATCCTGTACGGCGCTGGCGATTGCCTGCGATGGCGCGATGGTCAACACGGTCGAAGGCCTTGCCAAGGACGGCAAGTTGCATCCGATGCAGGAAGCCTTCCGCGAGCATCACGGTCTGCAATGCGGCTTCTGTACGCCGGGCATGATCATGGCCGGTATCGATATCGTGAAGCGCAAGGGCAAGAAGCTCAAGGAAGAGACCATTCGCGAAGAGCTGGAAGGCAATATCTGTCGCTGCACGGGCTATCACAACATCGTCAAGGCCATTCAGGCCGGCGCTGCAAAGATGTGACTATTACCGGCCGCCCCATTGTGGAGCAGGCCGGGCTGGAACATTTTACCGAATTAGAGGAAACACAGTCAAATGAGTGATACAGGCATTGGCGCGCGCATGCTGCGCAAGGAAGATCACCGCTTCATCACCGGCAAGGGCCGGTACACCGACGATATCAACCTGCCGGGGCAGGCGGTTGGATATTTTCTGCGCTCACCGCATGCACATGCGGAAATCAAGAAAATCGACATCAAGAAGGCCGAAAAGGCCCCGGGTGTTCTTTGTGTGCTGACAGGTGAGGATGCGGCTGCCGACAATATTGGCGGCGTCATCTGCGGCTGGATGATCCATTCCAAGGACGGTTCGCCCATGAAGGCCGGGCCGCATCCGGTGCTGGCACAGGGCAAGGTGCGCCATGTCGGTGACCAGGTGGCCGTTGTGGTTGCGCGTACCACGGCGCAGGCAAAAGCTGCTGCCGAGATGATCAACGTGACCTACAAGGTGCTTGATGCCAATGTAGACCCGGTGGCTTCGCAAAAGCGCGGCGCACCGAAGGTGCACGATGTGGCGTCCAGGAATACAGTGTTTGAATGGGAAATTGGCGACAAGGCTGCAACCGATGCGGCGTTCAGCAGTGCTGCCCACATCACCACGCTTGATCTGGTGAACAACCGGCTGGCGCCGAATGCCATGGAGCCGCGTGCTGCAATCGGCTCGTATGATGAAGGTGATGACCACTATACATTGTACACCACCAGCCAGAACCCGCATGTGGCACGACTGGTTATATCGGCATTCGTGGGGCTGGCGCCTGAACACAAGCTGCGCGTGATTGCGCCGGATGTGGGCGGTGGCTTCGGCTCCAAGATTTTCATCTATGCCGAAGAAGTCGTGTGCCTGTGGGCATCAAGGCGTGCGGGCGGTGTGCCGGTGAAGTGGGTGTCGGACCGCTCTGAAGCCTTCCTGACCGATGCCAATGGCCGTGATCATGTGACCAAGGCTGAACTGGCCATCGACAAGGACGGCAAGGTCACCGGGCTTCGCGCCAAGACCATTGCCAATATGGGGGCCTATCTGTCGACGTTTGCGTCGTCGGTTCCCACCTATCTGTATGCAACCCTGCTGTCGGGCCAGTACAATATCCCCAGCATCTATGCGGAAGTGGACGCGGTCTATACCAACACGTCTCCGGTGGATGCCTATCGCGGGGCCGGCAGACCGGAAGCGACCTATGTGGTGGAGCGGCTGATGGAAACGGCGGCTCGTGAACTGGGCGTCGACCCGGCTGAATTCCGGGCCAGGAACTTCATCACGACATTCCCGCATCAGACCCCTGTCATCATGTGTTATGACGCGGGCGATTACAGTGCATCGCAGAAGAAGGCGATGGAGATGATCGACTATGCAGGTTTCGAAAAGCGCAAGGCTGCATCAGCGCGCAAGGGCAAGCTGCGCGGTATCGGTTTTTCCAACTATATCGAAGCTTGCGGTATCGCGCCGTCGGCAGCGGTTGGATCGCTGGGGGCCGGCGTTGGTTTGTGGGAGTCTGCCGAGGTTCGCGTAAACCCTGTGGGCACTGTGGAAATTCTCACCGGGTCGCACAGTCACGGCCAGGGCCACGAGACAACGTTCGCCCAGCTTGTATCTGACCGGCTGGGTATTCCGGCTGATCAGGTGGCCATCATACATGGTGACACCGACAAGGTTCAGTTCGGCATGGGCACCTACGGGTCACGCTCGGGCGCGGTCGGCATGACGGCCATCTCCAAGGCGCTCGACAAGATCGAGGCCAAGGCAAGAAAAGTGGCCGCCCACGTGATGGAAGCAGCCGAGAGTGATGTCGAGTTCAAGGACGGCAGTTTCTCGGTCAAGGGCACCGACAAGAAAATGGCGTTTGGCGAAGTGGCGCTGTCTGCCTACGTGGCGCACAAGTTCCCGACGTCTGAAATCGAGCCGGGCCTCAAGGAAGGCGCCTTCCATGATCCGACCAACTTCACCTTCCCGGCAGGCTGTCATATCTGCGAACTGGAAGTCGATGCAGATACCGGCGTGACAGAGATTGTCGACTGGGTAGCCGTGGACGACTTTGGCAACATCATCAATCCGATGATCGTAGAAGGCCAGGTGCACGGCGGCATTGCGCAAGGCATCGGCCAGGCACTGACCGAGGCCGTCGTTTATGACGAGGGCGGTCAGCTTCTGACCGGCTCCTACATGGACTATTGCATGCCACGGGCTGACAATCTGCCATCGTTCAGGCTGGGCTTTACCAAGACCGAATGCCCGTCAAACCCGTTGGGTATCAAGGGCTGCGGCGAGGCAGGCGCGATTGCGGCACCTGCTGCTGTCATGAATGCCCTGACCAGTGCGCTGGGCGTCAAGGACGTGGCAATGCCGGCAACACCGCAAAATGTATGGAACGCCATGGCGCACCTGCGCGAAGCGGCTGAATAAACCAAAGGGACAGGAGAAAACCTATGTATGAATTTGAGTATCACCGTCCCAGCAAGCTGGCGGATGCGGTCAAGCTGATCAAGTCGAAGAAGGAAGGCAAGCTGATGTCGGGCGGCATGACGCTGATTCCGACCATGAAACAGCGTCTGGCTGCGCCGACCGACGTGATCGACCTTTCAGGCCTGGGCAATTCGGGTGTGAACGTCACCAAGACCAAGGTGACCATCAAGGCCGGTACCACTCATGCGGAAGTGGCAACAGATGCCGCCTTGAAAAAGGCGGTGCCAGCTCTGGCGGCACTGGCCGGCATGATCGGTGATCCGCATGTGCGGCACAGGGGCACCATCGGCGGTTCTGTGGCCAATGCAGATCCGGCGGCGGATTATCCGGCAGCCTTGCTGGCGCTCAATGCCAAGGTGGTTACGGACACTCGTACCATCGAGGCCGACAAGTTCTTCAAGAGCCTGTTTGAAACAGCATTGCGGACAAACGAGATCATCAAGCAGATCGAGTTTGAAATCCCTGCCAAGTCAGCTTACTCGAAATTCCCTAACCCGGCTTCGCGTTATGCCATGGTTGGCGTGTTCGTGGCTGACTTCGGCAAGAAGGGTGTTCGCGTCGGGGTAACCGGTGCCAAGGGCTCGGCTTATCGCGAGAAGGCCATGGAAAAGGCACTATCGGCAGAATTTTCTGCAGATGCGATTGCCGGTATCAAGATCAAGGCTGATGACATGAACGCCGACATTCACGCCTCCGCCGAATACCGCGCGCACCTGGTTGGTGTGATGGCAAAGCGGGCTGTGGCTGCTGCGAAGTAGCCAGGGTCTGGTTTAACAATGCCGGTCCGCGGGTATCGTGCTCGCGGACTGTTTTTTTAAGTGACACTGCAACCAGAGCGAACCTATGCCGAAACCATTACCTGCTTCCATCGATGCCACACAGGAATTGCTGTCCAGCGACGGCTACCTGGCTGACCGACCGCTTTCGACGGTGCTCTACCTGGCACTTAAAATGGGCAGGCCGCTGTTCCTGGAAGGCGAGGCCGGTGTCGGCAAGACGGAAATTGCCAAGGTGCTGAGCACGGTGCTGGGCCGCGACCTGATCCGGTTGCAGTGTTATGAAGGGCTCGACCTAGCCGCCGCGGTCTACGAGTGGAACTACTCGGCGCAGATGATCGAGATACGCATGGCCGAGGCTGAAGGCGTCGATGATCGTGACCGGTTGCAGTCGGATATCTTCTCCGACCGCTTTCTGATCAAGCGACCCTTGCTGCGCGCGCTTGAACCGCATACCGGTGGTGCGCCGGTCTTGTTGATCGATGAACTTGACCGAACAGATGAGGCATTCGAAGCGTTTCTGCTGGAGGTGCTGTCGGACTACCAGATTACCATTCCCGAAATCGGCACGGTAAAGGCGGCTGAGCCGCCAATCGTGATCATTACATCCAACCGGACCCGCGAGGTGCACGATGCACTCAAGCGGCGCTGCCTGTATCACTGGGTTGGATACCCCTCGGCGGAACGTGAACTCGCCATCATCAAGGCGCGCAAACCGGGTGTGGGCGATGAACTGGCACAGGAAGTTGTGGGCTTCATCCAGGCCCTGCGCGGCCAGGACCTGTTCAAGTCGCCCGGGGTTGCCGAAACCCTGGACTGGGTCTCGGCTCTCAACGAATTGAATGCCATCGCGCTTGATCCTGAAACGGTGAACGACACACTTGGCGTGTTGTTGAAATATCAGGATGACATAGCCCGGATGGAAGGCTCCGAAGCCAAGCGGCTGGTTGACCAGATCCAGTCGGATATTCGGCTGCGTGCAACCGAGTAGGGTACATGGTCATGCAGCCGACACCTGCCGATGCCGACACGCCCGCCGCGAGCGGCCACCTGCCGGACAACATCATGCATTTTGCGCGGGTGTTGCGTGACACCGGCCTGCCAGTGGGGCCGGGGGCGGTGCTCGATGCGCTCGAGGCAGTGCGCGGCGGCGGTATGGCGACCAAGACCGATTTCTACTGGATCATGCACTCTGTATTCGTGAAACGTCACGAGCACACCACGCTTTTTGACCACGCATTTGAAGTGTTCTGGCGCAAACCCAAAATGATCGAACAATTGATGCAGTTGCTGTTTCAGCAAGTGCGCGTGGAAACAACGCCGCCCAAAAAGAAAGCCGGCCAGAAGCGGCTGGCAGAGGCCATGTTCGACCAGGACAATGCCCGGTCCCAGCGTGAACGGCCATCGGATGAAGTCGAACTGGAAGGTGAGTTCACGTCCTCGGCGACCGAGGTGATGCGCAACAAGGATTTCGAGCAGATGAGTGCGGATGAAGAGCGCATTGCCCGTGCCGCCATTGCCCGCATGCGCATGAACCGGTTGCAGGTGAAGATGCGGCGGTTCAAGCCGTCAGCGCGCGGCGTTGTCGACATGCGCGCGACCATGCGCCGGTCCCTCAGGGCAGGCGGCAACCTGACATCTCTTGCGTACAAGGCGCGCCAGACCCGTGAACCGCCTCTGGTGGTGTTGCTGGACATCTCCGGGTCCATGGCCAATTACTCGCGTATTTTCCTGCACTTTCTGCATGCGCTGACCAACGACCGCTCACGGGTCCAGGTGTTCGTGTTCGGAACGCGTTTGACCAATATCACCCGTGAACTGAAGCGCCGGGATGTGGACGAGGCCATGGAGTTGGTGGGCTCGCATGTGGAGGACTGGTCCGGCGGCACCCGCATCGGTCACACGCTGCGCGAGTTCAACCGGAAATGGGCGCGTCGCGTTCTGGCCCAGGGCGCTCATGTGCTGATGATGACAGACGGGCTTGATCGTGATGATGTTGACATGCTCGAGGTGGAAATGGCGCGGTTGGCGCGCTCTGCCAGGCGGATTGTGTGGCTTAACCCGCTATTGCGCTATGGTGGATTTGAAGCCCGGGCCAGCGGCATCAGGGCCATCATGCCGCATGTGGATGAGTTCCGGCCATGCCACTCGCTGAATACACTTGCCGATCTGGCCGAAGTTCTGTCAGGGTCGCGAAATGAGACCCATGATCCGCGGCGCTGGCTGAAATCGGGCGATCCGCGACAGATGGAAGAGGCAAGACCATGAGCAGCAATGATGCAAGCCTGCTGGCAACGGCCGGCAACTGGGTGCGTGAAGGCCGCAAGGTTGCATTGGCCACGGTGATCGAGACCTGGGGGTCGGCCCCGCAGCCGGTGGGGTCGCAACTGGTGATCGATGCCGACGGAAACTTTGAAGGCTCGGTGTCGGGCGGATGTGTTGAAGGTGCGGTGGTTACCGAGGCGCAGGAGGCAATCGAGACCGGCAAGGTCAAGGTGCTGGCGTTCGGTGTGGCCGACGAAACCGCCTGGAAGGTCGGCCTGGCATGCGGCGGCAAGATCAGGGTCTACGTCGAACCTGTAACCGGAGCCTGAGACAATGGACATTGCAATTATCGACACACTGGCGAAGGCGCGCGCCGACAGGCTGGCAGTAGCGCTTGTCACAGACATCGCCTCAGGTGCTCAGGAGGTGGTGGCACATCGCTACGCTGATGAACACGTGCTGGCAGATGCGCTGGAAAACGGGTTTCGGTTTGACAAATCCGGAGTCGTTTCAACCGACAAGGGTGAGTTTTTCATCCATATTCACAACCCGGCCCTGCGGCTTGTGATCATCGGCGCGGTGCACATAGCTCAGGCGATTGTCCCGATGGCAAAAGCGGCAGGCTATGACATCACGGTCATCGACCCGCGCGGCGCATTTGCAACCGAAGACCGGTTTCCGGGCGTGACGCTGCACGCAGACTGGCCCGATGAGGTGTTGCCTGATATGGGTCTCGATGCCCGGACCGGCTTTCTGGCGCTGACCCACGATCCCAAGGTCGATGATCCTGCCCTGATTGCAGCTCTGCACAGCGATTGCTTTTACATTGGTGCGCTTGGCTCCAGGCGGACCCAGGCGGCGCGTGCCGAGCGCCTGAAACAGGCAGGCGTGGAACCTTCGCGCATCTGTGGTCCGGTGGGTCTGGATATCGGTGCGCGCGGCGCGCCGGAAATCGCCATCTCCATCATGGCTGAAATGACCAGGGCACTGCGATTGGGCCTGGACAGATGATATTCGGCGAAATTGACGTTGCATCGGCGCAAGGCGCCGTTCTGGCCCATTCCGTGCGGACAGATGGCATCAGTTTCAAGAAGGGCAGGGTATTGTCCGCATCGGATATTGCCGAACTGACGGCATCCGGGATCACACAGGTATTTGCCGCGCGCATCGAGGCCGGCGATGAGCATGAAGATGCGGCCGCTGCCCGGCTTGCAGATGCGGTATGCGGCAATGGCGTTACCCGGCAGGCAGCGTCGACCGGGCGCGCCAACATCTATTCCGCCCATGACGGGATTGTGCTGGTGGACGCAGGCATGGTGCGGGCGCTCAACCGGTTGCATGAGGCGGTGACGCTGGCAACGCTGACGCCGTTTCAGGCGGTCAAGGCCGGTCAGATGGTGGCCACCGTGAAGATCATTCCGTTCTCGGCACCGGGCCTCATTGTCGATGAGGCAGTGGAACTTGCCGGATCGGGCGCGCTTTTGTCCGTGGTGGCGTTCAAGGCGCACAAGGCGGGACTGGTATTGACGCGCACCGCCGGCATGAAGGAATCCCTGCTTGGAAAATCGGCAACCGTTATTCGCGACCGGCTCGAGCGTTATGGCAGTATATTGGGTGACGTAATTGAAGTTGCTCACACAATTGATGGTGTGGCCGGCGGGATCAGGCAGTTGGCGGCATCCGGGCACAGTCCGGTTCTGGTGCTTGGTGCATCGGCCATCGTTGATCGTGGCGACGTAGTGCCGGCAGGTCTTGAGGCAGCGAACGGGCAGATTGTGCACCTGGGCATGCCGGTCGATCCCGGCAACCTGTTGCTGCTCGGCAATCTGGATGGCAACGCCGTCATCGGTGTGCCGTCATGCGCCCGGTCTCCCAAGCTGAACGGATTTGACTGGGTCCTGGGGCGCATACTGGCAGGCATTGATGTGCGTCCGCAGGATATCATGGATATGGGGGCAGGCGGGCTTTTGATGGAGATCGCGTCCAGGCCGTCACCTCGCGAGGCGGACCGGTGAGCGGGCTGGCAGGCATCGTGCTGGCAGCGGGAACGTCGTCACGCTTTGGCGCAGGCAACAAATTGCTGGCGCCCTACAGCGGACAGGCAATGGTGCGCAGTGTGGTTGAGGCAGCGCTGGCCACCGAACTGGATCCGGTCATCGTGGTCACCGGTCACGAGGCCCACGCGGTGGGCGAGGCGCTGGCTGGGCTTGAAGTCGTTTTTGCGCATAATGCCCAGTTCGCGGCCGGGCAGTCAGGATCGCTGAAAACCGGCATAGCCGCTGTGCCGCCTGAATGTGCCGGAGCGATGATCCTGCTGGGCGACATGCCGGAGGTAACCGCTGAGATCATAAATAAACTGTCGGACGATTTCAGCGATGAGACCTGCATTGTCGTTCCGCAGCATGGCGGCCGCCGCGGCAATCCGGTAATCCTGGGCAGGTCAAGTTTTGCCGAACTGGAAAATGCTGCAGGCGACGAAGGGGCGCGGCGTCTGCTCACAGGCAAAAACGTCCGCACGATTGATGTGGATAATGATGCGGTGTTGCTGGATTTTGATACGCCCGACAGCCTGGAGGATAAAAGCTGATGCCGGTACAGCCGCCTGCTCATACCGGAGATCCGGTCAGCGCAATTGATA
>CAYRLR010000083.1:0-8725 GCA_964424975.1 uncultured Anderseniella sp. | reverse complement strand
CGCACGATATCCTGCAGCCGCTGAATGCTGCCAGGCTGTTTACGTCATCCCTGCTGGAACGCACGGCATCCCAGCCTGATGGTCAACTGGTGCGCAATGTTGATCTGTCGCTGGAAGCGGTGGAAGAAATTCTGTCGGCACTTCTGGACATGTCCCGTCTGGACGCCGGCGCCATCAAGCCTGACCTGTCAACATTTGCGATCAACGACATTCTGAATCAGCTGCGCACGGAGTTTACGGTGGCAGCGACGGAAAAACAGCTCGACCTGATAATCATGCCGTGCAGCAAGCTGGTTTACTCTGATCGGCGCCTGATCAGACGCATTCTGCAAAACCTGCTTGGCAACGCTATAAAGTACACCATATCGGGCAAGGTGCTGATGGGCGCGCGCGTCCGCAATGGCCACCTTTGCGTGGAGGTGCATGACACCGGGCCGGGCATTCCCCATGACAAGCAGCAACTTGTGTATCGCGAGTTTGAGCGGCTGGAATCGGAAAACTCCCACATCCAGGGCCTGGGTCTGGGACTGTCGATTGTCGAACGCATGGCACGGGTACTTGAACATCGCCTGACACTGAAATCCGACTCCGGATCGGGTTGCCTGTTCACGCTCGATCTGCCATTGGCTACAGGCAGGCAGGAAGTGGCACCCGGTCAGGCGCCTGCGCCGGTGCGTGCTGCAGCCAGTCTCGCCGGGTTATTGGTTCTGGTGGTTGACAACGAGACGGCGATTATCGACGGCATGTGTGCCCTGCTCGAAGGCTGGGGGTGTACCGTAGCAACAGCGACATCCGCCAATGAGGTCCGCAAGCTTGCCGCAAGCCAGGCAATCTGGCCTTACGATGCGGTCTTGATGGACTATCATCTGGGGTCCGAGAACGGGCTTGAACTGATCAACGAATTGCGCTCAGGCACTGGCGCGACGTTTTCTGCAGCCCTGATCACCGCGGAGCGATCGGCTGCGGTTCAGGCGGCGTCGGAAGCAGTGGGCGTGGTCTATCTGCGCAAACCCGTTCGCCCCGCGGTGCTGCGCACAGTGCTGATGATGGCGCAGACCAAATCCGAAGCAGCCGAGTGATAAAGCGCTTACCGGACCAAAAAGCGCGTGAAGACAAGACCTGAAGCGGGCTAGACGCTTCACATAAAACGCAAGCCGCTTTAGAGCATGCTTCGCTTTGCGCCTAGCCGAGTGAACTGATTTGATTCCATCAAACGCTTCCATCTAAGCGAAGCATGCTCTAGCGCATTTTACGTGGAGAATCGGGTCGCCGCACCGTCAGCAAGATCGCCATCAATACGCGATGCCGCAATGACCGCCTGGGTGCGACTGTCGACATTGAGCTTCTGCAAGATTGCCGATACATGGGCTTTGACGGTGGCTTCCGAAACGGACAGTTCATAGGCAATCTGCTTGTTGAGCAGGCCTTCCCGCAACATCATCAGCACCCGGGTCTGCTGCGGTGTCAATGTAGACAGCCGATGGGCCAGGTCATCCAGTTCGGCATTGGCCTGGGTGCCGAGGTCTACATTCTCGGGCAACCAGACATCACCCTTCAGCACCGCGGAAATTGCCGCCTGCATGTCTTCAACCGGTGCAGACTTGGGAATGAAGCCCAGTGCCCCCAGTGACACGGCGCGACTGATGACGCTTGATTCCTCGCTGCCGGATACCACGACCACCGGCACAAGTGGAAACTGCGCTCGCATCAGCATAAGTCCGGAAAATCCCTGAACGCCAGGCATTTTCAGGTCCAGCAACACCAGGTCGACGTCGTCAGTTGCCGCCAGTATGTCGAGAGTCTCTTTCAGGGAGCCTGCGTCGTCAAAAATCACATCTGCCAGTGCATCCTGCACGGCAAGCCGCAGCGCATCCCGAAACAGGGGATGATCGTCTGCAATAACGATGCGGTATGGCATGCACTGGCTCCCTCAGGCCTTTCGGCCGATTTTTTCACCGGTGGAGAAAATTTCGCACGAGACGAAATACGCACCATCACCAGTTGCTGGTGAAAAATCCGGTCTTTTGCCAGATATTCAGGCGTTACGCGCCAGTTGTCCAGCCTGATGTTGCGGCTTGGGGTGAACTGGCCTCAGAATTGCCTAGGTTTGGCCTATCTGTCGTCGCGAATGACCAGCAATGTGTTTTGCAGCAGAGGGGTCTGCCCAGAACATTGTGAACGTTCAATCGCTTCATGCAATTTGCGGCAATCTCAGAACCCCCTCTACTGTGACAGCGCATCGTAATTACCAGCGCTGAAACAGTTTCGGAATTGGTCGCGTGGCTCCTGTCGCCGTCCCGAGCAGCGCGTACCATGCTCGCCCGTGCATCCTGAAAGGGAAGTGCGGGCGAGCGACCATTTTGGGGCCTGTGTGGCTGAATCTGCAAGCCTGATCCAAAGTGTCTCCCGCACATGCGTACAGACGGATCAGCGAACAGGAAACACTTCAGAACATCATCCTGTCAGATGGAATCATCGGCTCTACAATCCGCGCCGAACCCAGGCTTCGAAGGCATCCAGCCACAGCTTCAGAAACTTCCCGGTCTCTTCATCCACCAGACTGCCGTCTTCGGCAAATTTGCTCGGGGCCGATCCCACGAACACTTCCGGCTTTGACATGGTCAGCGCCGACAGGCCCACCAGGTTCTGGCGCAGCTGGTATTGCGAGCGCGCAGTGCCCAGCGGGCCTCCGGCGGCACCTACTATACCAACCCGCTTGTCACCGAACGGCTGGTTCTTGACACGGCTGATCCAGTCGGTTGCGTTTTTCAAGCCGCCCGGTATGGAGAAATTGTACTCCGGCGTCGCAATGATGACGCCGTCCGCCGCCCTGATCCTGTCGGCCAGGTCCGTTACGATCCCGGGCACGCCGCTCGCCTGCTCGTCGTCACCGTCATATACCGGAATACCGTGCAGGGTGGCGATGTCGATGGACATGCGGGGATCGGCCATGGCCTGCATCACCCGCAGCAGGCTGGTGTTGAATGACTTGCTTCGTAAGCTGCCGGAGATGGCAACGATATTCAGATTGCTTGGCATCAAATCGCTTTCAGGTTTCGAGAGTGAACGATGGTCGCGTATGCGCCACCGGTATCAGTACGTTGCGCGCCCGCCCGACAGATCAAAGACCGCGCCTGTGGTAAAGCTGTTTTGCGGCGACACAATCCAGGCAATCATGTTTGCGGCCTCATCAAGCTGCAGGAATCTGTTGCGTGGTATCTTGGACAGCATGTAGTCGATGTGCTCCTGCTTCATCTGATCGAAAATTCTGGTCTTGGCGGCAGCCGGTGTTACGCAGTTCACGGCAATGTCCTGTCCGGCAAGTTCTTTGCCCAGTGATTTTGTCAGCGCAATCACGGCTGCCTTGGAGGCTGAATAGGCCGATGCATTGGGGTTGCCTTCCTTGCCGGCAATCGACGCAATGTTGCAGATGCGGCCATAGCCACGCTCGATCATGCCGGGAACCAGTGCCTTGTTGACGTAAAAAGTGCCGTTCAGGTTGATATCGATCACCTGGCGCCAGGCGGCAGAATCGTAATCCGCCACGGTCGCGTTGGGCCCGGCTATGCCGGCGCTGTTGACCAGAATGGAAACCGGTCCCAACGCTGCTTCCGTGTCAGCAAGTGCTGCAGCAATTGCGGCCTCATCGGTCACATCCACCGCAAAACCCGCTGCATCACTGCCCAGGTCGGCTGCTGCCTTGCCGGCGAGCGGCCCGTCCATGTCCCAAAGTGCCGTCCTGGCACCTGCGCTGGACAGGGCTTGGGCGGCTGCAAGGCCAATGCCTTGTGCGCCACCGGTAATCACGGCCACCTGGCCAGCAAGATCAATCTGCGTCATATCGTCGAACTACCCTTCACTTGTGAAACAATCAGGCCATATCGAACAGCAGAAACTCCGCGCCGTCGAGGGCCTTGATGGCAATTTCCGGTTCGCCGGTTATGGCAAGCCCGTCGCCGGGACGCATTTGCTCGCCGTTCACCAGCAATTCGCCTGAAGCGAGTTGAATCCACTGGCGGCGGCCGGTTTCCGGTTTGAAGCTGACATGCTCGTTCGTGTCCAGCAGGCTGGCATAGATATCGGCCTGCTGGTGAATTTTCAGCACACCATCGCCGGGGGTTCCCGATATCACCAGTTTCAGCTTGTTGTGGCGCTCGGCGCGATCAAAATGACGCTGCTCATAGGATGGTTCAAGCCCGGATGTCTCCGGCATGATCCATATCTGCAGAAAGTGGACCGGATCTGTCCTGGAGGCATTGAATTCCGAGTGCCTGATCCCGGTCCCAGCAGACATGCGCTGAACATCGCCCGGCCGGATAACCGAGCCGGTGCCGAGCGAATCCTTGTGCTCCAGCGCGCCGTCCAGCACATATGAGATGATCTCCATGTCGGCGTGACCGTGGGTATCAAACCCGCCTGCCGCGGCGACCTTGTCTTCATTGATGACCCGCAGCGGACCAAACCCCATGTGCTGAGGGTCGTGATAGCCGCCGAAGGAAAAGCTGTGCCTTGATCTCAACCAGCCGAAATCGGCCTGGCCACGTTGCTCTGAAAGTCTGAGTTGCAACATCGTCCTGTCTCCTGATGTCGTCCGGTTCGAGCCGGACATATGATTGAAGCATTGTAACTGGAAGATAGTTCGGCCTAATGAGGAAACAATTGTACTAAATATATACACTTTGTTACATCTAACGCTACAATGCGATTATGGATCGATTCGATGGCATGAAGGCGCTGGTCACCGCTGTTGACGAAGGCGGCTTTGCCGCAGCCGGGCGCAGGCTCGGTCTGTCCCGCGTCCAGGTATCGCGACTTGTCACTGCGCTGGAAGATCATCTCGGCGCGCAACTGCTGGTGCGTACCACGCGGACCATGGCGCTGACCGAAGCCGGCCAGGTGTTCGTCGAACGCGCCCGCATCCTGGTCAACGACATGGCCGAGGCTGAAGCTGCCACCGGTGACCTGACCGGAGAGTTGAAGGGTCTGTTGCGGATCAACGCTCCGATGACGTTCGGCGTCAGCCATATTGCGCCAGCCGTGAACGATTTCATGCACCGGCATCCTCATATTACGGTATCGCTCAACGTCAATGACCGGTTTGTCGACCCTTACGAAGAAGGCTTTGACATCACCTTGCGTATTGGTGATCTCGAGCCATCATCGCTGATTGCCAGAAAAATCTGCCCGATCCGCCGGCTCCTGTGCGCCAGCCCCGGTTATCTTGAAGATCGCGGCCGCCCGCGCACACCTGCCGACCTGGCCAACCATGCCATCCTGCACTATGGCCACTTCGGCAACGATCTGAACTGGCCGTTGCGCGGGCTTGGCGGTTCAAACCGTCTGCCGGTCACGCCGGTTCTGTGCTCGAACAATGGCGATGTCCTGAAAATCGCCAGCCTGGCAGGCCGCGGCATTGCCCTGTTGCCGGCTTTCATCGTTGCTGACGAATTGGCCAGCGGCTCCCTGCTGCCGGTCCTGGAAGGCTTCGAGCCCGCGCCGGTTGCCTTGCATGCGGTATATCCGCCGGACAAGTACCGGCCGGCAAAAACCCGCGCCTTCGTTGATTTCGTGAGTGACAGGTTCCGCAAACGCCCGCCCGGCGGCCCGGTGTGAAGCTCAGGGCGTGGTTTCAGGCTTCCTGATTGTCTTGTAAGCAGCAAGTGCGGCCTTGCGGGTTTCGCCCAGGTCGATGATCGGCCGGGGGTACGAACTGCCCGGCACCACGCCGGCGCTGGCGAGTATGTCAGCCGGTGCCAGCCACGGTTTGTGGATGTATCTGGCCGGCATGGCCTGCAACTCCGGTACCCAGCGCCGCACATAATCGCCTTGTCTGTCGAATTTTTCGCCCTGCAGAACCGGGTTGAAAATCCGGAAATAGGGTGCCGCATCCGCGCCGCACCCGGCAACCCACTGCCAGCTCGCGGCGTTCGCACCGATGTCTGCATCAACCAGCGTGTCCCAGAACCATTTTTCGCCAAGTTGCCAGGAAATACGCAGGTTCTTGACCAGGAACGAAGCCACGATCATGCGGACCCGGTTGTGCATCCACCCGGTTGCCCACAGTTCCCGCATGCCTGCATCGACAATGGGAAATCCAGTCATCCCGCGTTGCCAGCAGTCCAGTTTCTCAGCGTCCTGGCGCCATGGAAAGTCGCCAAATTCCGGCTTGAACGGATCGGTTGGCAAGGTGGGCCAGTGGTGCAGAAGATGGTATGAAAACTCCCGCCACAGCAGTTCTTTCTCAAACACCTGACTGCCCCGGTCAATACTTTGCGGTGCAGTGGCGATCGCGTGCTGCGTGGCACTCCAGCACTGCAAGGGGCTGATCTCGCCAAAGTGCAGGTGCGGTGACAGGCGCGATGTTCCAGCCACGCCCGGCAGATTGCGGGCCTCGGCGTAATCACCAACCGCCTTGTCCAGGAAGTGCATCAGCTTTTCCTGCGCGCCGGCCTCGCCCGGCGACCAGCGTCCGGCAAACCGTGCGGCCCAGTCAGGCTGGCCCCGATACAGGCCGAGGTCATCAAGGCTGTCGCTGGATAGGTCACCGGCATGAAAGTCGATGCTTGCCGGTGCCGGTCGCGGGCCTCTTGCTGGTGGGCTGGCGAGACACTTTCGTGAAAACGGCGTGTAAACCTTGTAAGGGCCGTCACTGCCAGTCCGGATGGCTTCCGGCTGGTGCATCAGAAACCCGGAAAACCGTTTGCAATCAGCGCCGTTACGTTCGCACGCCGACGCGACTTGTTTTTCCAGTTCACCGGACCAGGGCGCATATCCGCGTGAAAAATGCACCGCTTTCGCGCCGGTTTGCGCGATCATCTGGCCAAGGAGTTTGCCGGACTCGCCACGGCGAATGATCAACTTGCCACCCAACTTCTCAAGCGATGACGCGAGTGAACCCAGCGACCTGTGCAGCCACCAGCGCGACGCACCCCCCATGACAAACGCACCGGGCGTCACGTCATCGAGAATATAGACCGGCACAACAGGATGCCCGGATGCCACTGCGGCGTTCAGACAGGCATTGTCGGCTAGGCGCAAGTCCTGGGTGAACCAGACGATAATCGGTTGGCCGCTCACGGGAGTTCCTGCATTGGTTGTCGACTGACTGGAGTTTATGCCTAACGCAGCAATCGGGCCTGCGGTTCACCCGCTCAGTTGCCGGAGGCGCTCATGGCACCGCTTTCGGCTCGGGATTCCAGCAGGTTTGTCAGCCAGTCCGGGTCCATTTCGGGAACCGAAGACAATAATAGCTGCGTGTAGTCGGGGTGCGGCGGTGACAGGATATCATTCTTCATGCCCTGCTCGACCACGCGGCCCTGGAACATCACCACGATCTGGTCCGAGATAGCCTTCACCGTTGCAATGTCGTGGGTGATGAACAGATAGGTGATGTTGAATTCTTTCTGCAGGCGCAGCAGAAGCTTCAGAATGCCTTCCTGCACGATCTGGTCCAGGGCAGATGTCACCTCGTCACAGATGATCAGTTCAGGGTTTGCGGCCAGCGCGCGCGCAATGCAGATGCGCTGCTTCTGGCCGCCTGACAGTTCATTGGGCAGCCGTTCCATGAAGCTGTCGTCCAGCTCGATCATCTTGAGCAGTTCGGAAATCCGTTCGTCGAGCTTTTTGCCGGACAGGCCCAGGTAGAATTCAAGCGGCCGGCCAATAATATCGCGCACCGTGTGCTTGGGGTTCATGGCGGTATCGGCCATCTGGTAGATCATCTGGATGCGGCGCAGCTGATCCTTTGACCGGTCCTTGAGGGCCAGCGGCAATGGCTCGTCGTTGAACAGCACATCGCCCTTGATCGGCGGCAGCAGGCCGGTGATCACCCGTGCCGTTGTCGACTTGCCTGATCCGGACTCTCCGACCACGGCCACGGTGGACCCGCGCGGAATATCCATGGTCACATCTTCCAGCACCTTGATGGAGCCGCCATAGCTGGCATCGACGCCGTTTACCCGCAGGATGATATCATCGCTGGTTTCCTGGGGTTTTTCCAGCGAGCGCACCGCCCATAATGATTTGGTATATGCCATCTCCGGCTTTGTCAGCATCTGCCGGGCAGGTGCGTCTTCCACGGTTTCGCCATAGCGCAGAACCTTGATGACATCCGCCATCTGGGCCACGACGGCAAGGTCGTGGGTGATGTAGACCGCTGCCGTCTGGAACTGCTCGACAATGTCGCGCATGGCGGCCAGCACTTCCACCTGGGTGGTCACGTCAAGCGCCGTGGTCGGTTCATCGAATATGATCAGATCGGGCCGCGATGACATGGCCATGGCGGTCATTGCGCGTTGCAACTGGCCACCGGAGACCTGGTGCGGATAGCGCTCTCCAATCGTGTCGGGATCCGGCAGCTGCAGTGCGGCAAACAGCTCACGGGCATCGGATTTTGCTTCTTCATCCGACCGCAGGCCATGGTCGACGGTTGCTTCAACGCACTGATTGATCAACCGGTGTGCCGGGTTGAAGGATGCTGCTGCGCTTTGTGCCACATAGGCAATGCGCGACCCATGTAACTGGCGCAGTTCCGAATCGCTCATTTTGCGCAGGTCGTGGCCATCAAACTCGATCGTACCCTTGGTGATCCGGCAACCGGGTTGGGCATATCCCATGGCCGCCTTGCCGAGCGTCGACTTTCCCGCGCCGGACTCGCCAATCAGCCCCATGATCTCGCCGCGATGCAGCTTCAGGTCCACACCCTTGATGATCGGATGCCATATAT
>CAYRLR010000082.1:3066-8747 GCA_964424975.1 uncultured Anderseniella sp. | reverse complement strand
CGATCCTGGCCAGCACATCCGGTGTCACCTGCCCGTCAATCTCCGCCAGGCAGATGGCGTTGCCGCCGGCCTTGTCACGGCCGAGATTGAAGGTTGCAATATTGACATCGGCATCGCCCAGCAAACGTCCAAACGCACCGATAAATCCGGGCCTGTCCTCATTGGTGACATAGATCATCTGCTTGCCAAGCTCGGCTTCCATATTGATGCCCTTGATCTGGATAATACGCGGTTTGCCATCCGAGAACACCGTTCCCGCCACCGACCGTTCCTGGTTGGGGGTTGTCACGGTCAGCCGGATGTAATTCTCGTAAACGCCGCGCTTGGTCTGGCGCACTTCATCCACCTTGATGGAACGTTCCCTGGCCATCACCGGTGCCGACACCATGTTGACATCACCCAGGATGGGCCGAAACAGACCTGCCAGCAGGGCCGATGTCAGTGCCTTGATGTTCATTTCTGCCACATCACCTGCATATTCGATCGTCACAGCCTTGATCGACGTTTCCGTCGCCTGTCCGGCAAATGACCCCAGTTGTTCTGCAAGCGCCACGAACGGCTTCAGACGCGGTGCTTCTTCTGCCGTGATGGACGGCATGTTGAGCGCATTGGACACGGCACCCTGCAACAGGTAGTCCGACATCTGCTCGGCAACCTGTAACGCGACGTTCTCCTGCGCCTCCGAAGTGGCAGCGCCTAGATGCGGCGTGCAGACCACATTCGGATGACCAAACAGCAGGTTTGACGTGGCTGGCTCGACCTCGAAAACATCAAGAGCAGCCCCCGCCACATGCCCGGCATCAAGTGCAGCCTTGAGCGCTTCTTCGGAGACCAGCCCGCCGCGCGCGCAGTTGATGATACGCACTCCCTTTTTCATCTGGGTCATCGCCCTGGCGTCCAGAATATTGCGGGTCTTGTCGGTCAAGGGCGTGTGCAATGAAATGAAATCCGCTCGTTTGAGCAGGTCTACCAGGTCCACCTTCTCTACACCAAGCTCGATGGCGCGCTCTTGTGACAGGAACGGATCAAAGGCGATGACCCGCATGCGCAGGCCCAGCGCGCGGTCGGCAACAATGGATCCGATATTGCCGCACCCGATCAGCCCGAGCGTCTTGTTGAACAGTTCAACCCCCATGAACCGGGACTTTTCCCATTTGCCCGCCTGGGTGGAGGCATTGGCTTCCGGTATCTGCCGCGCCAGCGCCAGCATCATCGAGATTGCATGTTCCGCCGTGGTAATGGTGTTTCCAAACGGCGTGTTCATGACGATGATGCCTTTTGCGGACGCTGCCGGAATGTCGACATTGTCGACCCCGATTCCGGCCCGGCCGATCACCTTCAGCCTGGTTGCGGCATCGATGATCTTGGCGGTGACCTTGGTGGCAGACCGGATGGCAAGCCCGTCATAGTCAGCAATGCGTGCCAGCAGTGCATCCTTGTCCTTGCCAAGGTCAGGTTCAAAGTCCACATCGATGCCGCGCGCCTTGAAGATTTCAATCGCGGCAGGTGAGAGTTTATCGGATACGAGTACACGAGGTGCCATCAGGCTTGCTCCGGTTATGAAAAAATTGAATTGTTCAGATGAAGTGCGGGTTTGCTTTACGCAGCGACCGGCGCGGACGCCTGCGCATACGCCCAGTCAAGCCAGGCCGTCAGCGCTTCGACGTCAGACGCCTCGACCGTCGCGCCGCACCAGATCCGCAGGCCCGCCGGTGCATCCCGATAGGCCCCTATGTCGAAGGCAACCTCTTCGGCTTCCAGAAGTCTGGCGATTTGCCTGGGCAATCCCGCCGCCTGCTCGTCATCCAGTCCGGACACCGCAGATTCAGACAGCTTCAGGCACACTGACGTGTTTGAGCGGGTGCCGGCCACCACGGCCAGGTTTTCAATCCAGTCCGTGCGATCGACCCAGGCATTCAGTGCATCTGCATTGGCATCGGCACGCGCCATCATTGCGCTCAGGCCGCCGCACGCCTGCGCCCACTCCAGTGCCTTGATATAGTCTTCGACGCACAGCATGGAGGGGGTGTTGATGGTTTCGCCCCGGAAAATACCGGCATTGATCTTGCCGGCCTTGGTGAGCCGGAAAATCTTCGGCAGCGGCCATGCCGGCGGATAGGTCTCCAGGCGCTGTACGGCACGCGGCGACAGGATCAGCATGCCGTGCCCGCCCTCGCCGCCAAGCACTTTCTGCCATGAATAGGTGACAACATCGAGCTTTGCGAAATCCAGCGGCTGGGCAAATGCAGCCGAAGTGGCATCGCATATGGTCAGCCCTGCCCTGCCTGCGGGAATAAAATCGCCATTGGGCACGCGCACACCGCTTGTGGTGCCGTTCCAGGTGAAAACCACGTCCCGGTCAAAATCAACTTGCGACATATCCGGCAGTTCGCCATAGCCGGCCTTGATCAATCGGACATCGGCAAGCTTCAACTGCTTGACCGCATCGGTGATCCAGCCCTCGCCGAAACTTTCCCAGGCCAGCATGTCCACGCCACGCTCGCCCAGCAGGTTCCACATGGCCATTTCAACCGCGCCCGTATCCGAGGCCGGCACGATGGCGATCAGGTAATCGTCGGGTACCTGCAACACCTGGCGCGTCAAATCGATTGCGTGTTTCAGGCGCAATTTGCCGTCACTTGCGCGATGCGAGCGTCCGAGAAAGGCCGTTTTGAGAGTGTCGGGGGTCCAGCCAGGTATCTTGGCACACGGGCCGGACGAAAAACGCGGATTTGCCGGCCGCGTTGCCGGTTTCATGGTCGTCATTTCTGGTCATCCTTCCAGATGAAAAGCCTCTCGTTGGGGAGAGGTGTCCCACTGACCGGGATACTGGAAGGCAGTGTTGCAATCAAGTGCAAATTCGACGCAGCAGATGTTCGTGCTGCATGAACCCGAAAGCCAAACGGCCTGCTCCGGGAGTAGAGCAGACCGTCAGGTACTGTGCCGCCTGCAGCTTGTCAGGCAAACAATGTGATCATTCAAATCGCAATTGTACGACTTCGGCATCGGATATCTTTATCCGATCAGGTGCTTCCACCTTACCGGATGGGATTCTAGAAGCTCCAGCGCAAGCCGCCGGTCACCGAGTGATCGCTATAGTTGGGGCCGTCGACATCGATCTGACGATAGCGATAACCGGCATCCAGCGTAATATTCCGGGCCAGTTGGAATGCAACACCGCCGGTTGCTGCCCAGGCAAAGCCGTCATCATCCGACGGCGCGCCTGCGCCCGAATAATCGACGAACCCGTAACCGGCACCAACACCCACATAGGGCGTGAAGCCCATGGACAGCGGCACATCAACATAGGCGTTCAACAAGACCGTGGTTGCGCCCACATCATACGGACCGCCATCATGATCGAAGGCGTGATCTGCCCGCAGGTCCGCGCGGAAATTTTCGTTCACCTGATAGCCGACACCACCGCCGGCGATGGCGGCACCACCGTCACCAAGGCCGTCGACATCGAGCCATGAAAACCCGGCATCACCCCGCACGTACCAGCCTGAAACATAGTTGTCGTCCTGCACATAAGGCGCAGGAGCCGGTTCCATGGGTGCATCAATATCGGCGGCCATCGCAGCCGGTGTCATGATTGCAATGATAGTTGAGGCCCAAAGACCCCGTTTGAGAAAATTCTTCACCTTCAACTCCTTTTACCCGATGCTTCGGGTGTATCCCTGCGACCCGAATGTCCATGCCTGACCGTTGGTATCCAACAGGTGGCGACACAGCTCATCCGCCCACTCGCTTGAGGCCAGGATTTACAGGATCAAATTGTCTGTTTGCAGTCGTGATTGAGGCATTAAAACGACGCCTCTTCACTGTTACCAAAATGTTGCCAAAATCGCGTCGTTGCGACACGTTTCAGTTACACACCCTTAACCATCAGCAACAAAACCGGCCCGCATGTCTGGTCCCCTGCCGAAACCGGGAACATGCGGGCCGTTATTTCCCCTCTGTGAAAGCGGGGTCTTTCCAGATTTGCCATGCAACGCCGATCGACGATTGCCGGAAGGCTGTTACCAGGCCGGGGCACCGAAATGATAGCGCAGGCCGACTTTGACTTCGTGAGACTGAATGTCGGCGACGCTGATCGCACCGGGCGTACCGGCCCCGGCATCAACGCCCGAAATCACCTCACCGAGGTCAATATATCTGTAGGCCAGATCAAACTTCAGGCTGGATGTAATGTCGTAGGAAACGCCGACCCCGACATGGTAGGCAAAATCGTAGTCACTGCCGTTAGCCGCACCGTCAGGCGCGGTGAGCCCGGAAATCTCATGCCTGACAGCACCAATGCCGCCGCCGACATACGGTGTGAATCCGGCATAATTGGTGATGTCCCAGAACGTCGAGACAAACACGTGCTGTGACGAGATTTCCGCGTCCAGGGAGTCTGGAAACGCATCGGTCAGGGACGACTTCAGATGGACGCCGCCGGTGACTTCAATACGCAAGGTGCTGGCGACCTGACAGCCAAGACCGCCTTCGAAAAATCCGCCGGGATCTATCTCCGAGTTTATGGCAGTGGTCGTGGTAGCGCCGCTGCCATTGTCGAAACCGCCACCTATAGGCTGGGTGACTGTCGGGCGTTGATACAAGGATACCCCGCCATCGACACGGGCATACAGACACCCCCAGAAGCCGCTAAAGCCTTCATCCGGCAATTGCCCGTCATAGTCGGCGGAGTGGGCTGTCCCAGCCATACCCAACCCCAGTGTAGCAATACACACTCTCAGCAACGCGCGACCCGTCATTTGTACTCTCCATTTACTGAACGCAGCCCCGGATCGGGGCGCGAACTTGCCAATTGCCATTCAGTCCCGGTTTCAAGTTCCCGACACTGTGCGGACCAAACCTTCAATGGAGATAATTAACCAAATCGCTTAAGAACCTCTTAAGCATGTTGGCAGTTTTTTGAAGTGGTTGAAAAACACATCCGGCTGCGCCACTGCGCACCCGAAATCAGCGCCAGAAACTTGGCGCCAGCAGCACGAGGAATGCAAAGAATTCCAGTCTGCCGAGAATCATCGCGAAGATCAGGACAACCTTGGCGCCGTCATCAATGGATTTGAAGTTTCCCGATGGCCCGATCACATCACCCAGGCCCGGACCGACATTGGCCAGGGCAGTGACCGCGCCGGAAAATGCCGTCAGGATGTCCAGGCCAAACACCGTCAGGGCCAGCATGACCAGGACAATGGAGCCGGCAAATGCCGTCACGAACGCCAGGATCGACAGCACGATATCGTTGGTGATTGTGTGCGTGCCATAGCGCATGATGATGACCCGGTTCGGACTGAACAGCATGTTGATGTAGCGCTTGGTAATTTGCGACATGGCTTGCAGCCGGTAGGTCTTTATGCCGCCTGCCGTTGAGCCGGTGCAGCCTCCGAGAAACATCAGAACCAGGAACATGCCGTTTGACGCTGGTCCCCACACCGTAAAATCATCTAGTGCGAAGCCGGTGGTGGAGATGATTGAAACCACGTTGAACGCGGCAATGCGCAAGGCATCCGATGGCGCGTATTTGTGAGCCAGAACAAGATAAAGCGTGACCGAGACAATCGCCAGGACGCAGATTTTCAGGAAGCCTTTGACCTGAACATCCCTGAAAATGGCAAACCCGTGGCCCTTGGATGACTTGATGTACAGGACGATGGGCAGCGAGGCTGCCA
>CAYRLR010000082.1:0-3056 GCA_964424975.1 uncultured Anderseniella sp. | reverse complement strand
ACCCAGTGAATGGCGGGCTGCTTGAAATATCCCAGCGACGTGTCATGCGTGGAATAGCCCCCGGTGGCAATGGTGGTCAGCGCATGGTTCACCGCATCGAAGGTAGACATGCCGGCAAGACGATAACAGACCATGCAGACCAGCGTCAGCACCATGAAGGCGGCGGCAATCTGGATAATCAGGGTCGAATCGCGCGGCAGCAGTTTTTCAGATCTGTCGGAGCTTTCGGTACGGAAAATCTGCATGCCGCCAACGCGCAGGAATGGCAGGATCAGCATCGCCATGAGCACGATTCCGACGCCGCCGATCCATTGCAGGATGGAGCGCCAGAGCAGAATTCCCGGCGGTTTATGGTCAAGCCCCTCAAGCACGGTGGAGCCTGTGGTGGTCATGCCGGAAACCGATTCGAACCAGGCATCGATGAATCCCGGTCCGGCGTCCATGAAGTAAAACGGCAGGCAGCCGGCTATCGGGATGACAAACCAGCTGACAGCGGTGATCAGGAAACCCTCACGCAAGGATATGCCGGTGCGCGACCAGTGATCGCGCGTCACCATGATGGTCAGGCCTGCGAGAGTTCCGGAAATAGCGAAAGCATGCGCAAATGCCTTCCAGTCATCATTGCCGGCAGCATAGTCCGCCATCATCGGCGCAAGCATGTATATGGTCACGAACATCAAGATGATGCCGATAACGAATGCAAGACGCTCTAGCTGGATGGGCATGGTGTCAAAAACGGTTCACGAAACAGGTGTCCCTTGTATACACCCAAGTGACCGTAACGGATATGCATCTGTTTTTCGTGTATCAAAGTGCCGCTCTAAGCAAGCCACTCAGCTTTTGACAGTCGGGCGGCGACTTGCAGCACATGCACGACCTCAGCCTGGCTTTCAACCCTGGCAGACCGCCGCGCGTCCACTCCTCGTGATTAGCCGGCGTGGCGCTGAACCTCGGCGATGATATCATCTACCACCGAGGTCACCAGGTCCGCATTGTCGCCTTCCGCCATGACGCGAATGAGCGGCTCGGTTCCTGACTTGCGAATGACGAGCCTGCCGGAATTACCCAGCTTCTGCTCGGCTGCTGCAATCGCCTTTTTGACCGCATCGTGTTCAAGCGGCGATCTGGACGCGTAGCGGACATTCTTCAACACCTGCGGAACCGGCTCGAACATCCGGCAGATGTCACTCACCGAGCCGCCGTTCTTCACCAGCACCGCCAGCACCTGCAGCGCCGCGACCAGACCGTCGCCGGTTGTATTGAAATCCGACAGTACGACATGGCCGGACTGCTCGCCACCAACGTTGAAACCGCCTGAGCGCATGCGCTCCACGACATACCGGTCGCCGACCCGGGTGCGTTCAAGTGTCAGATCATGCGAGGCCATCAGGCGTTCAAGGCCAAGGTTCGACATGATGGTCGCAACCAGTCCACCGCCACGCAACTGGCCCTTTTTGTACCAGGAGGTCGCAATCAGCGCCATCACCTGGTCGCCGTCGATAACATTGCCTTCCTGATCAACGAGAATGCAGCGGTCCGCATCCCCATCGAGTGAAATGCCGATATCAGCGCGCATTTCGCGCACTTGCGCTGCCACTTTCTGAGGATGGGTCGAGCCGCACTCGGCGTTAATGTTAAAGCCATTCGGCTCAACGCCGATCGCAATCACCTCCGCGCCAAGCTCCCAAAGAGCCGTTGGCGCCACCTGGTAGGCCGCCCCGTTGGCACAGTCGACGACAATGCGCAGACCATCAAGCGTCAGGTCCTTCGGGAACGAGCTCTTCACAAACTCGATATAGCGCGCCTGGGCATCTTCAATACGTTTGGCGCGGCCGATATTTTCGGACGCCGCCAGTGGAATATTGTCAGGATCCAGCACAAGTTTCTGGATTTCGTCTTCCTGATCGTCAGTCAGTTTGTAACCGTCAGGACCGAATATCTTGATGCCGTTATCATGATACGGGTTGTGCGAAGCCGACAGCATGACGCCCAGGTCGGCGCGCATTGAGCGGGTCAGCATGGCAACGGCCGGGGTGGGAACCGGTCCAAACAGAAACACATCCATGCCTGTCGACAGGAAACCGGCCGTCAGGGCCTGCTCGACCATATAACCGGAAAGACGGGTATCTTTCCCGATCACCACGCGATGACGGTGCTTGCCACGCCGGTACAGCGCACCGGCCGCCATGCCGATCTTCAACACTGTGTCTGCACGCATGGGATAGCTGTTGGCTTTCCCGCGTACGCCGTCAGTGCCAAAAAAATCCTTGTCCATCCGATATCCCCCGCCAGATCTCCGCATCAGAGTCAGTGTCCCGGATCAGGTTTACGGGTCCTGTCGAACCCACGCTGCTCCAGATGCGCAATCAGTGTACCCAAACTTCAGTTAAAACAAAATCCAACTGTCGGCATTTACAAGACCTGCTCTTGACCGGTCGATGCCCGCCACATGCTCAAGGCATGGCGGGTCGCCGTCACGTCGTGCACCCGCACAAACTGCATTCCCGACATGGCTCCCGACAGCGCCGCCACGGCGGATCCTGTCTGCCTGTTGGCGGCAATTTTCTCTCCTGTCACCGCTCCAATGAACCCCTTGCGCGACGCGCCCAGCAAGACGGGCACCCCGAGACCGTGAAACAGTGTCAATCCGGCCATCAGTTCCAGGTTATGAGCAAAGCTCTTGCCGAAACCGATACCGGGATCTGCAATGATGCGATCGCGCGCTATGCCTGCTGCAACAACCGTATCAATGCGTTGTGCCAGCCAGTCATACACATCCAGCACAACGTTATCGTATTCGGGGTTCTGCTGCATGGTCTTGGGGTCACCCTGCGCGTGCATCAGGCACACCGGCAAACCCGACGCAGCGGTGGCGCCCAGCGCACCGGGCTCATGGCTCAGCGCGCTTACATCGTTGATCATTGCGGCCCCGGCGCGTGCAACCTTTTGCATGATCGCCGCCTTGCGCGTGTCACACGACACCTTCAGCCCGTCCGCAACGAGGGCCGTTACAACCGGTTCGATCCGGCGCCATTCCTCCGGTTCGTCCACAGGGT
>CAYRLR010000081.1:6451-8797 GCA_964424975.1 uncultured Anderseniella sp. | reverse complement strand
GAGACAGTGCGAGCGGCACAGATATTCAACTTTTTCGCCGGTGAGACCTTGCGTCTGGCTGGTGAAAAACTGCCATCCGTTCGTGTCGGCGTGGACGTTGAAATCACCCGTGAACCGGTCGGCGTGGTGGGCGTCATTACGCCGTGGAATTTTCCCATCGCAATCCCGGCATGGAAAATCGCACCGGCAATCTGTTACGGCAATCCCGTGGTCTTCAAACCGGCCGAACTGGTACCGGGGTGTGCATGGGCGATTGTCGACATTCTGCACCGGGCAGGCATGCCGGCCGGTACCATCAACCTGGTCAACGGACCGGGTTCGGTGGTCGGTCAGGCCATGCTGGATGATGCCCGTGTCAAGGCGATTACCTTTACCGGATCGCAGGCTACCGGTGAGCGGGTTGCACAGGCCAGCGTGCGACACATGCGGAAATTCCAGCTTGAAATGGGCGGCAAGAATCCGCTGGTCGTGCTGGATGATGCTGATCTGGATGTGGCGGTCGACTGTGCCGTTCAAGGGGCGTTCTTCTCAACCGGCCAGCGCTGTACGGCGTCGTCGCGCCTGGTGGTTGCCGACGGCATTCACAGCCGGTTCGTGGAAGCCTGCGCGACCAGGATCAGGGATCTGAGCGTCGGTGATGCACTGGACAGCCGAACCCAGATTGGCCCGGTGGTGGACGAAAATCAGCTGCAGCAGGATCTTGATTACGTCGATATCGGACGCAGGGAAGGTGGCACATTGCGCGTCGGCGGTGAGCGATTGAAGCGCGAAAAATCCGGTTTCTACATGAGCCCGGCACTGTTCACCGACACGCGCAACGATATGCGCATCAACACCGAAGAAGTGTTCGGGCCGGTCGCTTCGGTTATCCGTGTGCGCGATTATGAAGAGGCGCTGCAGGTGGCCAATGACACGCCGTTCGGCCTGTCGGCGGGCATTTGCACACAGAGCCTCAAGTACGCGACCCACTTCAAACGCAACGCGCAGGCCGGCATGGTGATGGTCAACCTGCCGACCGCGGGCGTCGACTATCATGTGCCGTTTGGCGGTGCCAAGGGGTCCAGTTACGGACCCCGCGAACAGGGACGATATGCGGTCGAATTTCACACCACCGTCAAGACTGCCTACACCTCTGCCTGATCCGCGATCACGCCGCCAGCAATCCCGTGTAGAAACCGAAATCTGAGAAACCGCTTGCTGAATTGCGTCCGCTTGGCCATGATTTGGAAAAATAACTGCAGGAACATGCAGAATAATAAACCGCAGACTGTTTGCGGAGGGAGCGATGAGCAGAGCTTTAGCCGTGTATCACGGCGCATTCGGCCGGGTGACCCTGTATCAGCTGGACCGGGAACTTGCGACCCATGCGCACCGCGAGGGTCACCTGATATTCTATGTCAGCGGCAAATATGGCGGCATTACCGTCGACGGTGCCCGGCACAATCTCGATCTGCTGACAGGCGCTGCTGTCAGCCCGTGGCAACCCCACAGTTTCCATCCCGGCGATGTCGAGCACGGGTCTTTGTTCCTCGTGCTGTATATCCGGCCCGAATGGTTCCTGGAAATGTCGAAGCACGCCCATTTTGGCCTGAATTTCGGCTCGTCACTGATAGACATGTCGGCGCCGGTGCGGCAATTGGCAAATCAGATTTCGCGCCTGCTGCTGGATGATGCGCACGGCGACCTGATCCAGGCCAGCGTGTTTGAACTCACCCAGGAGTCCTACAACCAGAGCTGGGCAGCCAGTTGCGACGGTGCCCGAAGCGAGATGCCTGTGGCCATGTTGCGGGATTTCCGGATTCGCAATTCCATCAAGCTGATGAAATCTCGATTGGGCGAAGGTGAGAGTATTCTGCTGGACTCCATCGCGCGCGGCGCCGGTATTTCGCGCCCGCATTTCTTCAAGCTGTTCAAGGAAAATGTCGGGCTCACGCCCAATATCTATCTGAACACCCTGCGGATGGAGACGGCAATCGACCGATTGACCCTGTCCAGTGATGCTGTCACCTCGATCGGGCTGGACCTGGGGTTTTCCTCGCAAGCCAGCTTCACCCGGTTCTTTGCGTCAAATGTCGGCATTCCACCATCCGACTACCGCCGGGTGGCGCAATTATCAGCCTGAAACTGATGACTTTGCCATCAAATACAAGACCATAAGACTGTCAGGTATGCATTCCGGCGCGGCACCTCCTATGATCGCACCATGATCGGCAGTGCGAAGTACACTTCCGGCAGGAGGAAGACGTTTTGGTCTCAGTACGGCAACAACTCCAGGTTGGCGATCGGCAGGCATCTGAATGCCGTTGCCGGGAGTGTGCGGCATGAAGGCTTTCATGGCGCGCAATC
>CAYRLR010000081.1:0-6441 GCA_964424975.1 uncultured Anderseniella sp. | reverse complement strand
GTGCTGGCCATATGTTTCCTGATCTGGGCGATTTTCGCGCCCTGGCCGCCGGGCTTTACCGCCACTTTCGGGCGCAAGAAGATTTTCCTGAACGCACTGTTCAACGGCATCACGCTTGGTGCGTTGTACTTTCTCGTCGCCAGCGGTTTCACGCTGATCTTCGGATTGATGAAGAATGTCAACCTGGCGCATGGCTCGCTGTACCTGCTTGGTGGCTATATCGGTTACGACGTGGCCAATACCACCGGTTGGTGGCTCTTGAGTTTCGTCGTTGCCTTTGTGGTTGTCGGTGCCATGGGCGTGCTGCTGCAGGTGCTGGTGTTTCAGCGAATGGAAGGTGAGGACCTGCGCCAGACGCTGGTGACGATCGGCATTTCCATCGTCGTGGCGGACCTGATGTTGTGGTACTGGGGCGGCGATTTCTACCAGATACTGACGCCCGACTGGTTGTCCGGTCCGATCACGCTGCCCATTGTGACGGCAGTCAAGAGCAGTGGCGACGCGGTTTTCCTGAAGTATCCTTTTGTCCGGCTTGTCATTCTGCTGGCGTCCATTGTCATCGGCATTGCCATGTGGCTTTCACTCAACAAGACCCGCATCGGCATGCTGGTTCGTGCCGGCGTCGATGATCGCGACATGCTGTCTGCCACCGGGGTGCGCATACAGCGCGTGTTTGTGCTGGTGTTTGCCTTCGGTGCGGGGCTTGCCGGCGTAGCCGGTGTGGTGGGGGGAACCTTCCAGTCTCTGGCGCCGGGTGAAGATACCCGTTTCCTGCTGGCCTCCCTGGTGGTGGTGATCGTGGGCGGCATGGGGTCCATACCGGGTGCAGCACTTGGCGCGCTGCTGATCGGGCTGGCCGAACAGTTCGGCTCTGTCTACATGCCGACCTATGCGGTGGTGCTGACCTTCCTGATCATGGTAGTGGTGCTGGCATTCAGGCCTCAGGGCCTGCTCGGCGAGAGGCGGTAGAGCCATGGCCGTAACCGAACACGCAACTGCTGCGCCGCTTGATGGCAAACCGCAACCCTGGTGGTCCGGCTTGAAATTGAGTTCCATCCCGACACCGTACTGGTTTGTCGCAGCGATCATGCTGCTGCTGCCGGTGCTGGTCGGGCCGTTCATGCTGTTCCAGGTGTTCGGCTGGGCGCTTATCCTCGGCATGATCGCGCTCAGCCTGATGTTTCTCGGCGGGTATGGCGGCATGGTGTCGCTTGTGCAGATGTCGGTGGCAGCGTGCGCAGCCTACATGCTGGCGATTTTCGGCGACAGCGCGATCACCCAGATTTCACTGGGCTGGCCGTGGTGGATTGCCATCCCGATTGCGCTGGTCATTGCAACCGGTTTTGGTGCGCTGACAGGCGCGCTGGCGGTGCGCACCGAGGGCATCTACACGATCATGATCACGCTGGCCATTGCGTCGGCCTTCTTCTACTTCACCCGCCAGAACTATGTGCTGTTCAATGGCTTTTCCGGCTTCAACGGCGTCAAGCCACCGCAACTGTTCGGCGTCGACTGGCGCCAGCCGATACCGTTTTACTATCTGACCCTGTTCTGGGCAGCAACGGCCTATCTGGTGGTGCTGTATGTATCGCGCACGCCGTTCGGTCTGGCCTTGCAGGGCGTGCGCGACAATGCACGGCGCATGGAAGCGTTGGGTTACAACGTCACCGCACACCGGATCGCGGCCTATATTTTTGCCGGCTTCATAGCCGCAATTGCCGGCATTCTGCTGGTCTGGCTGAACGGGCAGGTGTCTCCGGGCACAGCCGGGGTGGGACCGGCGATCGACATACTGATTATCGCGGTCATCGGTGGCCTGGGACGACCTGTGGGTCCGTTCATCGGCGCCATTATCTATGTGCTGCTCAGAACTTTCGCCCTGGATTTCATGGTGTCGATCGGTCTGTCGGGTGAACGCTTCCAGTTGCTGGTCGGGCTGGTGTTCCTGGTCATCGTGTTCTGGTCACCGGACGGCATACTCGGGCTTTGGGACCGGTGGCGCAGCCGGATGAATTCCACCGACCGGCTGACGGGCGAGGCTCACGGCAAGGACGGAGGCAGCGGGTCATGAACGCCATTGCAGCACCTTCCACAATGGCCAGCCGGTTGTCTGCAACCGGCACAGCCAACGCGCTTGAACTGCGTGGAGTCAGCAAGTTTTTTGGCGCTCTGGCGGCCATGCAGGATATCACCTTGACCGTCAAACCCGGTGAGCGCCGTGCGGTGCTGGGGTCAAATGGTGCAGGCAAGACCACCTTGTTCAACTGCATCACCGGGGATTTCCTACCGACATCCGGTGTCATCAGGATGTTCGGTGAAGATGTTACCCGGTTCCCGCCGCACGAGCGGATTCGCCGGGGCCTGCGCCGCACCTACCAGATTTCACTGTTGTTCGGTGGTCTCAGCGTCATCGACAATGTCTATCTTGCCTGCCGCGGCGTGTCGCGCAACCGCTTCTCGATGATCCGCCCGGGGCGCTTAGATGCGCTGATGCAATCGGCGTTCGAATTGATGGATGCCGTGCACCTGACAGATGTGCAGGACACACTGGTGGCGGCACTGTCATATGGCCAGCAGCGGCAACTTGAAATTGCACTGGCACTCGCCGGTGCTCCCCGGTTCATCCTGTTTGACGAACCCGCTGCAGGGCTGTCACCAACCGAGCGGCGTGACCTGATCGACATCCTGAACAACCTTCCCGGTCACATGGGATACATCATCATTGAACACGACATGGATGTGGCCCTGCGGGTGTCTGAAAGCGTTACGATGATGCACAATGGGCGCATCTTCAAGGAGGGTAAACCGGAAGAAATCGAGGCTGATCCGGAAGTGCAGGAACTGTATCTGGGGGGAGGGTTCACACATGGCTGAGCGTTCGTCTTCTGCTGGCATTCTGGAGGTCAGGGGCCTCAACGTATTCTACGGAGCTTCACATGCGCTGCAGGGCGTCGACCTGAGCCTTGGCCACGGGGTGTTGTCGGTCGTCGGCAGGAACGGCATGGGCAAGACCACGCTGTGCCAGGCCATTATGGGCCTGGTGCCGGTGAGTTCCGGGTCAATCACCTTCAACGGCCAGAGCATTGCCAACCGGCTGCCATCGGACATTGCCCGGCTGGGTATCGGCTATGTGCCCCAGGGCCGCCGGTTATGGCGTTCGCTGACGGTGGATGAGCATTTGCGCATGGTCTCTACCGGCCATGACGGCGCGTGGTCCATCGAGCGTATCTATTCAACCTTCCCCAGGCTTGCAGAGCGCAAGAACAATGGCGGCAGCCAGTTGTCCGGTGGTGAACAACAGATGCTGGCCATCAGCCGGGCACTGCTGCTGAATCCGCGACTGCTGGTCATGGATGAACCGACCGAAGGCCTGGCACCGGTGATTGTATCGCAGGTGGCTGACATGCTGATGCAGCTTGGCGAGCAGGGCGACATTGATGTCCTGGTGATTGAACAGAATATCGGCGTAGCCACCGCTATCTCTGAAAATGTCGCCATTATGGTCAATGGCCGCGTCAATCGGGTCATGCCGGCCAGCGCGCTGGCGGCAGACCGCGAGTTGCAGCAGAACCTGCTGGGTGTCGGACGTCACGGCGACTCGGACGACGATTTTGAAACGCCCGGTGCAACTGGTGACAGCACAGCGCCGAAGACGCAGGGGCCCCGCAAGATCTATGTGTCGAACCCCAGGCTGCCGACACGGTGGTCGCCAATTGTACCTGCCCGGCAAATCGAGATGGCCGCGCGCACTGAAACGGTTGCCAAGCAAGCATCCTCCGGCATGGCGCATGTTGAGTTGCGGCCATTGTCAGCAGCCGGTGAGAACGTGGTGCTGGTTGCCGGAACACTCGACACCAAGGCTGTCGAACTGCGCTATATCAGGGATCTGCTAAGGGCAGAAGGCGTGGCTGTGCGCATGGTTGATCTGTCAACGTCGGGCAAGCATTCCAGTGCTGAAATTCCGCCGCACCAGATCGCGGCCTACCATCCGCGTGGTGCTGCCGGCGTATTCACAAATGATCGCGGGACAGCGGTGGCCGGCATGACACTGGCTTTCGAACGCTGGATCAGGCGGCAGTCGGGCATTGCCGGTATCATCAGCGCAGGCGGTTCAGGCGGCACGGCAATCGTGACGCCGGCCATGCGCAGTCTGCCGGTTGGTATTCCGAAGCTGATGATTTCCACCGTGGCGTCGGGCGATGTGCAGATGTATGTCGGTCCGGCCGACATCATGATGATGCACTCGGTTGCCGATGTTCAGGGCCTGAATTCCATTACCCGCGAAGTGCTCGGCAATGGTGCCCATGCCATGGCCGGCATGGTCAATGGCCGAAAAGCCCGTGCACCGAGATCAGCCGCTGACCTGGCACGTGAACTGCCGGCCATCGGGCTGACCATGTTTGGCGTGACCACGCCGTGCATTCAGCAAATTACGGCAGATCTGGACACTGATTTTGACTGCCTGGTGTTCCACGCAACCGGTGTTGGCGGGCAGTCGATGGAAAAGCTGGTGGAGTCGGGCCATCTCAGCGGCGTGGTGGATATTACCACGACGGAAATCTGCGATATGATGATGGGCGGCGTGTTTGCCGCGACCGAAGACCGGTTCGGCGCCATGATCCGCGCCGGCATGCCCTATGTAGGCTCCTGCGGGGCGCTTGACATGGTGAACTTCGGGCCGCCGGACACGGTGCCTGAAAAGTACCGGGGCAGGTTGTTCTATGAACACAATCCGCAAGTCACCCTGATGCGCACAACGGCGGAAGAAAACGAGCGCATGGGCCGCTGGATCGGCGAGCGCCTCAACGAGATGGATGCACCGGTCAGGTTCTTCATTCCCGAAGGTGGGGTGTCGATGCTGGATGCGCCCGGCAAATCGTTCCATGACCCGGCTGCCGACAAGGCGCTGTTTGACGCGCTCGAGCACACGGTGCGGCAGACCTCGACACGGCAATTGGTGCGGGTGGCTCACAACATAAATGATCCGGAGTTTTCCGCCCAGGTGGTTGAAGCCTTCCGGTCACTGCATGGCGGTGGCAGGCCATCGCGAAAACAGGCAAGGAGATAGAAATGGCCCGGTTCGAACGCGCAGCAATCATAGAAAAATTCCGCGGCATGATCGATCGCGGCGAGCCCATTGTCGGTGGCGGCGCGGGCACCGGCCTGTCGGCAAAGTGCGAAGAGGCCGGCGGTATCGACCTGATCGTGATCTACAATTCCGGGCGCTACCGGATGGCGGGACGCGGATCACTGGCCGGTCTGATGGCCTATGGCGACGCCAACCAGATCGTCATGGAAATGGCAGCCGAGGTGTTGCCGGTCGCCACCCGGACACCGGTTCTGGCAGGCGTCAACGGCACTGATCCGTTCCGGTTGATGGATGTGTTCCTTGATGATCTGAAACGGGTTGGATTTTCCGGTGTGCAGAACTTTCCGACTGTCGGCCTGATCGACGGTACGTTCAGGGCGAATCTTGAAGAAACCGGCATGTCGTTCTCGCTTGAGGTGGATATGATCGCCAAGGCGCACCGCAAGGACATGCTGACCACGCCTTATGTTTTCTGCGAGGATGATGCAACCGCGATGGCCGAGGCAGGTGCCGACATAATCGTTTGCCATCTGGGCCTGACGACGGGGGGATCAATCGGCGCAGAAACCGCGCAGACCCTGCAGGACTGCCCGGCCAAGGTGGATGCGTGGGCGGAAGCCGCGCTCAAGGTCAACAAGGACATCATTGTGCTCGTGCACGGCGGGCCGGTGGCCATGCCTGCAGATGCAGAGTTCGTATTGAAGAACACCAGCAACTGCCACGGGTTTTACGGCGCTTCGTCGATGGAGCGACTGCCGACCGAGACGGCGCTGACGGAACAGACGAAGACGTTCAAAGCGATAAAAATGGCCTGACGGTCGAAAGAATTAACGGGCTGCCAACCGGCAGCGTATTGGGAGGAAGAACATGACCGGACAGCTGATTGGCCAGCTTATTCTCTGGCTTATTCTGGCGGTTATCGTCATTGCGATCATCTACTGGGTGATGAACTGGCTGTATCGCCGGTCCACCAAGGAAGTGGCCTTTGTCAGAACCGGTTTCCTGGGTGAAAAGGTGGTGATTGACGGCGGTGCATTCGTGTGGCCGATCATTCACGACATAACCCCCGTCAACATGAACACGCTACCGCTGGAAGTTGTGCGCGAGAAAGACCATGCGCTGATCACCAAGGACCGCATGCGGGTTGATGTGGAGGCCGAATTCTATGTTCGCGTGCGCCCGTCGCGTGCCTCGGTTTCGATCGCTGCGTCCACGTTGGGACGGCGCACGCTGGAGCAGGGCCGGTTGCATGAGCTTTTGTCCGGCAAGTTCATTTCGGCGCTGCGTTCGGTGGCCTCTGAAATGTCGATGGAAGAAATGCATGAACAGCGTGGCGCCTACGTGGACCGCGT
>CAYRLR010000080.1:0-8821 GCA_964424975.1 uncultured Anderseniella sp. | reverse complement strand
CGCGCCAGCAGATACAGTTGCAGATCAACTTTCCGCAACACCAGAAATGGGTGCTGGTTTTTGAAGACTTCTGGCGCCGCGGTTTTGACTCATGGCTCAGGCGCAACCCGCACGGCTCACCCGTATTCCTGTGCGAACTGGGCCCGCCCGAATACGCCATGACCGGACCGGACGGCAAGGAGCTGTCCAACCGCTGGGACGAAGCCAGGCAAATTCGCGATACGGCAAAGCGCATCTGGGCCGAGGCCTGCTCAGTTGAAGCCGGGCGACGCTCAGGTGTTTCTATTTAAGCCGGAAATGATCTAGGCTTTTCTTCAGGTGGTGAAAAAACAAGAGACCTGGAGGAAACGTGCATGCCTGAAACGCAGCAAACAAAAGACGTCAAGGCCTGGCTTGAGACACTCGAAAACGCCCTGACCGCAAATGATGTCGACGCGGCCGTACAACTGTTCGGCGAGGACAGCTACTGGCGTGATCTGGTCTCGCTGACATGGAACATCAAGACCAGTGAGGGCCGTGACGACATCGCCGCCATGCTCAAGGCAACGCTTGCCACCGCACAACCGTCAAACTTCGAGATTGAAGGCGAAGCCAACGAGGCCGATGGCGTCATTGATGCCTGGTTCACCTTTGAAACGGCAACCGGTCGCGGCAAGGGCCTGGTGCGGCTCATCGACGGCAAGGCCTGGACCATGCTGACGTCGCTGCAGGAACTCAAGGGCTATGAGGAAGCCACCGGCGCCAAGCGGCCGAAAGGCGTTGAGCACGGCGCCGGAAGGGGCCGCCTCAGCTACGCCGAACAGCGCGAAAAGGAAACCGCGGAGCTTGGTTACAAGACGCAGCCCTATTGTGTCATCATCGGCGGTGGACAGGGCGGCATCGCCCTTGGCGCCAGGTTGAGACAACTCGGCGTGCCGGCCATCATAATCGAGAAGAATCAACGCGCCGGTGACAGCTGGCGCAAGCGCTACAAGTCCCTGTGCCTACATGACCCGGTCTGGTACGACCATCTGCCATACATTCCGTTTCCGGATCACTGGCCGGTTTTTTCGCCCAAGGACAAGATCGGCGACTGGCTGGAAAGCTATACCAAGCTGATGGAGCTGAATTACTGGTCAAGCACGGTCGCCAAATCAGCCTCGTATGACGAGACCTCGGGAGAGTGGACCGTTGTTGTCGACCGTGATGGTGACGAGGTCACGCTGAAGCCGAAACAGCTGATCCTGGCAACCGGCATGTCGGCTGTGCCGAACCTGCCGAAACTGCCCGGACAGGATATCTTCACGGGCGAACAGCAGCATTCCAGCCAGCATCCCGGGCCTGATGCCTACAAGGACAAGAAGGTGGTCGTGGTTGGTTCCAACAACTCCGCGCACGATATTTGCGCCGCCTTGTGGGAAGCGGGGTCCGACGTCACCATGGTGCAAAGATCATCCACGCACATCGTCAAGTCAGAAACCCTGATGGACGTGGCCCTGGGCGCGCTGTATTCGGAACAGGCGGTTAATGACGGCATTACCCATGATGTCGCGGACCTGATTTTCGCATCGCTGCCCTACAAGGTCCTGCCTTCAGTCATGCAGCCGCAGGTCGTGGAAACCAGGAAACGCGACAAGGCGTTTTACGACCGGCTCGAAAAGGCGGGCTTCGATCTGGATTTCGGTGCCGATGACACCGGCCTGTTCATGAAGTATCTGCGCCGCGGGTCCGGCTACTATATCGATGTGGGCGCATCCGAACTGGTGGCTGACGGCAAGATCAAGCTTGCCAAGGGTCAGGTCGACCGCCTCACTGAAACCTCGGTGGTGCTGGACAGCGGCCAGGAACTGCCGGCTGACCTTGTGGTCTATGCGACCGGATACGGCTCGATGAACGGCTGGGCGGAACGACTGATCTCGAAGCAGGTGGCAGACAAGGTCGGCAAGTGCTGGGGCCTGGGTTCGGACACGCCCAAGGATCCGGGACCATGGGAAGGCGAGTTGCGCAATATGTGGAAACCGACACAACAGCAGGCCTTGTGGTTCCATGGCGGAAACCTGCATCAGTCACGCCATTATTCGCAATTCCTGTCGCTGCAGCTCAAGGCCCGCCATGCCGGGCTCGACACCCCGGTCTACGGCATGCAGAAAGTACACCACCTGAGCTGACACGGATTGCCGGCATAACCGGCCCGCCGAAAGGAACATCCACATGATGACCCGGACAATTCCTGTCATCGATATTTCCAGTACTTTCGGCGGTCCGTCGCCAGCCCGCGACCAGGCCGATGGCGAGATCATGGCAGCAGCGACAGGTACCGGCTTCATGACCGTTACCGGTTTGCCTCACGACATGTTGTCGCCGGACATCCGCAAGCGCATGCTGTCCATTTTCGACCTGCCCCAGGACAGCAAGCAGCGTCTCTATCGCCACAACTTCGACCCCTCCCGGCCAAACGTCTATCGCGGCTGGTTTCCGCTGCAGCCGGGTCTGACCACCTACAAGGAAGGCATTGACCTCGGCCCTGACATTGCCCACGGCGCCGGTCGGGTTGAGCCGGGAGACCCGCTTACCGAAGCAACGCCGCTGCCGACAGAACATGAACTGCCGGGCTGGCATGACGCAGTCATTGACTATTATCGCAACATGGAAGCAACCGGGCGTGCACTGATGCAATCCGTGGCGCGCGGGCTGCAGCTTGAAGAAACCATCTTCGACGATGCATTTTCGCGCGGCATTTCCACATTGCGTCTGCTGCACTATCCGGTTCGTCCGCCCGAGAGCTTTCTCGGTGCAACCGAACCGACCCATGTCATGCACAACGGGCAGGAATATTACATGCTGGCACGCGGTCACGTGGATTCCGGTTTTGTCACGCTGCTGGCACAAGATGGCGTGGAGGGCCTGCAGGCGCAGGTCGCCGACGGTTCCTGGTTAACCGTGCCGCCGATCGAGGGAACACTTGCGGTGAATTTCGGCAAGCTTCTGGCCCGCTGGACCGGCGGCCGCATTCGCGCCACCTTGCACCGGGTCATCGGCAACAATCGGCAACGCTACTCGGTGCCGTTCTTTTATGAACCGTCGGTGGACACCGTCATCGCACCACTGCCCATTGCCGGCAGCACCCCCTTCGAGCCGGTCAGCTACGGCGACCATCTCTGGGAGGCGACCACAAAGTTTGTCGAGCAGAAGAACATCGCCCACTTGCGCCGGCCACGCGGCATTGATCGCACGACAGGTTAATCCAGAAGAGGTAATGATTGACCTGACGGTCATTGTTGACATCCCCGGCCCGCACATGGCTGCTGCGCTGATCAAGCCTCTTGACGTTGTCGGCGTCCGGCAACCAAACTTGTCGTTTGCAAAGTCACAACAATCGGAACCTGCATGACAGAACTCTGGAAAAAACCCGCCACCGAAATCGCGCAACTCATCCGTTTGGGTGCAGTTTCGGCTGTAGAAGTCACCCAGGATGCACTTGCCCGGCTGGACGCGGTCAACCCTGCCATCAATGCCGTTGTGCAGTTCATGCCCGAAGAGGCATTGGCGGCCGCCAGGGCCACCGATGAGGCAGTTGCACGCGGCGACCGCCTGCCCTCGCTTGTCGGTGTTCCGATTACCGTAAAAGTCAACGTCGATCAGACGGGCTTCGCCACGACAAACGGCCTGCGCCTGCAGAAGAACCTGGTTGCGAAACAGGACAATCCGGTCGTGGCCAACCTGCGGTCTGCCGGTGCCATCATCATCGGGCGCACCAACACACCGGCGTTTTCGCTGCGCTGGTTCTGCCGCAACTCGTTGCACGGGCACACCAGGAACCCGCTGAACCCGGCCATCACTCCAGGTGGCTCTTCAGGTGGCGCAGCAGCGGCAACCGCAGCCGGTATCGGCTGCATCGGTCATGGCACAGACATCGGTGGATCTGTCCGCTACCCGGCCTATGCCTGTGGCCTGCACGGCCTGCGACCCACGCTGGGTCGTGTGCCTGCCATGAACTTCACCGGTCCCAACCGTCATATCGGCGGCCAGCTGATGGCCGTGTCAGGCCCGCTGGCGCGCACAATTGCCGATGTACGGCTCGGTTTCGAAGCCATGGCAGCACAGGATCTGAACGATCCCTGGTGGGTGCCGGTTCCGACCACCTTGCCCGAACAGCCCAGGCGCGCAGCGCTGACGGTAGCACCCGAAGGCATGAAGGTGGACGAGGCCGTTCAAACCGCCCTGCGTGATGCAGCAGCAAGACTGACCGACGCCGGTTGGCAGGTCGATGAGGTCGAGTGCCCGCCGTTCAGGGAACCGGCCATGTTGCAGGCTCAATTATGGCTGGCAGAAATGCGCCATGGTGCGGCTGGTGCTGTCGCCAAGGAAGCCGATCCGGACGCCGTGTTCGTCTATGCACAGATGGAGCGCCTGTGCCCGGAACCCGACATGAATGGTATTCTGGATGCACTCCAGCGCCGCGCTGGCCTGGTACGCGAGTGGCAGACCTTCCTGAACCAGTATCCGGTACTGTTGTGCCCGGTGTCCGGCGAACTGCCGTTTCCCGATCAGCTGGACGTTGAATCACCTGAAGCCTTTGATCGGGCCATGGAAGCCCAACTGACACAGGTCGGTTTGCCGCTGATGAGCCTGCCCGGTCTCACCGTTTCCACGGGTATGACCAAAGGCAATATTCCAGTCGGGGTGCAACTGATCGGTGGCCGCTATCGTGAAGACACCCTGCTGGCAGCCGGCGAAGCCATCGAGGCTGGCGGTGTACCCGCCCTGCCTGTTGACCCCGCCACCAGTTGAATGAACACGAAAGAGCAGTTTTTCTCACGTGGCTGGTGCTCGTTTGAGGCTGATCCCGCCATTGCAGACTGGGTGGATTTTGCGTTGCCTGCCGCCAGGGCCACCCTTGCAGATCCTGCACAGAAAGACTGGCTGCGATATCAAAACACCTGGTTTGCCGGCGTCAACGCCCTGCCGAATGACAGCACGGGCTGCCTGGCCAACGGTCCGCCGCTGGCCGGCAAGGTCATTGATTTCATTGCATCTGAACTGGACCTGCCGGCGTTCAACTGGGACCAGGCACAGGTCTCCATCTGCTATCCGGGTTACCCGCAGCCGATGGATGGTGAAAGTGACGGCCAGCACAGTTTTCGCAGGAACCGGGACGCTGCCCATGTCGACGGCCTGCGCGGTGTTGGCCAGCCCAGGCGGCGGTTTGCCGAAGAGTGCCATGCCTTCATACTGGGCATACCCATGGTGGCCACCAGCGCTGACGCGTCACCCTTCGTGATCTGGGAAGGATCGCACGAGATCATGCGCCGCACATTGGCGTCCGCTCTCGGCAACATACCGCCTGCGGACTGGATCACGATCGACCTCACGGACGTCTATCAGCAGGCGCGCAAACGCTGTTTTGATCAATGCCGGCGGGTGGAACTTCACGCCCGGCCCGGCGAAACCTACCTGGCCCACCGTCTCTGCCTGCACGGTGTGGCCCCGTGGGGCAAGGCTGCAACAGCTGGGCCGGATGGCCGCATGATATGCTACTTCCGTCCCGAGCTGCCTGATCCAGCAGCCTGGTTGTCACTGCCATAGGCGGCTTCACGCAGCCGTCAGTTTTTCCATCACCTCGTCGGATATCTGGAAATTTGAAAACACGTTCTGCACGTCCTCGTCATCGTCAAACGCGGCCATCAGCTTCATCAAGGTGCCGGCCTTGTCTTCATCGATGTCCGTATTGGTCTGCGGCTTCCAGACGATATTGACCGAGTCTGCCTCGCCGAGCTGTTTTTCCAGCGCAGACGACACATCGCCGATGTTTTCAAACGTACAGATCACCACGTGACCGTCGCTGTCGGAAGACACGTCATCGGCACCGGCCTCGATGGCTGCCATCATGACGGTGTCGTCATCGCCGGCTTCCGGCTTGTAGACAATCTCGCCCACCCGGTCGAACATGAAGGCCACTGAGCCGGTTTCGCCCATATTGCCGCCGTGCTTGGTGAAGTAGGAGCGCACTGCACCTGCCGTGCGATTGCGGTTATCGGTCAGGGTTTCAACGATGACTGCAACACCGCCAGGCCCGTAACCCTCATAGCGGATTGACTCATAGTCTTCCGCATCACCGCCCTGCGACTTGTTGATGGCGCGCTGGATATTGTCCTTGGGCATTGACTGTGACTTGGCGTTCTGAACTGCCAGGCGCAGGCGTGCATTGGAGTCCATGTCGGGCCCGCCCATTTTCGCGGCGACGGTAATTTCCTTGGACAGTTTGGAGAACATCTTTGCGCGCACGGCGTCCTGGCGCCCCTTGCGGTGCATGATGTTTTTAAATTGTGAATGTCCGGCCATGGCCCTCATCCCTTCCACAAATACAAATCGGCTTAAGTTTGTGGCTTTCGTCTAGACCAGCAAGCCATGCGCTGTCCAGACGCACACCCCTTTAAGCATCGCTAGATTTGTATCAAAACCGTTTACCCGGTGTTAGACATTATGGCGCCACAGTCGCGTTCCTTCAAGACTACGGCATTGGACGGCATACATTGAATACGGCAGATAAACTGGACCGCCACATTTCCCGGACGGCAGATATGGCACGTGGTGCCATGGCATCGATGCTTTCATCACTGCATGGCGTTGCGCACAATTCAAAACCGGGTGATGCATTGAAAACGGCATCCGTCATGCGCGCCACTGTTCATCGCATGGAAGACGCCATGTCGGCAGCCCGTCAACTGATTGATGACGGAGACGACGCATCCGCAAGTGTTGACTGTGCCCGTGTCATGGCGCTGTCGGAATATGCCACCCGCATGGCCAGGCTGCGCGCAATCGCCGCCCAGATCGAGGCCGGCACCAAAGAAAACAGTTGTTGATCTACGCCGACGCCCAATCCGGCAGGGTTTCCTGAAGCTGTCCTCCGACGCGGACCCCGCCTACCTTGATCGCAAGCCCGGTTGCGTCGTCGGTCTCGACCAGAACACCGCATAATGTTGCAACGCCCAGCGCTGGTGAAAACCTGCCCGATGGAATTCGCCTTGTGAACCGCTGCAGTGGTTCGTCCTTGTCCATGCCGATCACACTGTCATAGTCGCCCGTCATGCCGGCATCGGTCTGATATCCGGTGCCGCCTGACAGAATGTGGGTATCTGCCGTCGGCACATGAGTATGCGTGCCCACCACAAGTGACGCCCGGCCATCACAAAAATGCCCCATGGCCATTTTTTCCGATGTCAGCTCCGCATGCATGTCGACAAGGACAGCATCGGCAACATCGCCCAGCGGACAGGCATCAAGCTCCTTGTCAACAGCAGCAAACGGATCGCCCAGCGGTTCCATTTTTGCAACGCCCATCACGTTCATCACCAGCACGCGTTTGCCGGATGACGTTTCAAACAGCCCGGCGCCCTTGCCCGGCGTGCCGGCCGGATAATTTATCGGCCGGATCAGTTCCGGGGCACGTTCGATAAAAACCAGTGCCTCGCGCTGGTCCCAGGCATGATTGCCCAGCGTCACCACATCTGCGCCCTGGTTGCGGAATTCGTTGAAAATATCTTCGGTGATACCAAAACCGCCGGCGGCGTTTTCCCCGTTGACCACAACGAAGTCAGCCCTCAGGCGCTCGCGCAGTCCAGGTAGGTGCGATGCAATCGCGTCCCGCCCTGCCCGGCCCACAACATCTCCAACAAACAACAGTCTCATGCGATATCCCCGGGCCTGAAGGCGCCTCTTTCGGTTAGTATCCAGTCAAGCGGCTGATCGTGATCACCGCGCACGACCGTGTCCACCTGTTGCGCTGAATAGGCAACGCCAATGGCTGTCACAGGCTTCAGGGCACGCAGTTTCTCCAGCGTGCGGTCGTAAAACCCGCCGCCATAGCCCAACCGGTATCCAAATATATCATAAGCCAGCATGGGCACCAGCAGAACATCCGGATCGATGACTTGCGAGCCTTCCGGTGGAACCGGAATGCCCCATCGCCCCGGAACCGTCGGGTCGCCCGGTGACCAGGCCCGGAATTCCAGCGGCGCGTTGTTTTCAATCACCACCGGAACGCACGTCCGGTATCCCCGCGCACCAAGCGCGCTGAGCAACGGCCGCGTGTCTATCTCGCTGAGATACGGAATGAAGCCGGACACGGTTTTACCCGCCAGATCGCCGGCGAGTTCCAGCCCCTGGTCCACCAGTGCCTGTGCAGCAGAGTACTTCAGGTGCGCATGCGCCGCTTTACGGATATCGCCCGCCGCCTTGCGGGCCAGCTTCTTTGCCGCTGAAATTGATTGATCGTCTGTCATGGTGCGTGGCTCTTACAGCTTCGCCGGCATATTGTCACCCGTCGAAAGAAGCTGAACTTGCCTCTTTAAAAACCGCCCTGCTGAGCGTACATATAGCTGCAGACGGGCTGCCCGGTGCGTGATGGTGTTACTATTCTCTGGGGCCTATAAGATCTTCCAAGGGAGCTGTCTCTGTTTCGGACCGTGGTCTGCGACACGCGGCGCCCACCTACACAAGTAGGGACCCGAGATCTTGAACTCCCACGGCCATGGCGGCTCGTCGCTTTTTCCATGTGCACAGCGCTCAGGTACAAACAGGCAGGAACAATGCCGGCAATCGGCAATTTCACCTGAAAGCGGCGTCCCCCCTGAAACGATCAAGTTTGCCGGGCAAGCCTTGATATCTGCTCCAGGCGCTTGGCGGCAGCTTCAACCCGCTCTGCAGCAGCCGTTTCCCTCTGTTTGGATTGATCAACCGCTTCGCTGCCCGTCTTGTGGGCGCCGTCGATCTCGCCCGTCAGGGTTTCAACGCGATCCAGCGCCTCCGACAATTGATCCGCAATGATCAGGCCGGCCAT
>CAYRLR010000079.1:0-8844 GCA_964424975.1 uncultured Anderseniella sp. | reverse complement strand
GAACACGTACTCCGGGGGCTCCACGTTTGGATCTTCAAGCACCTTCCCTTCCGATGACGAGTGCAGCAAATTGGCGTCTACCGAAAACGGTGCCTCGCCCTGCTTGTCCTTCGGCACCGGTATCTGGTGCTGCTCGGCAAAGTTCATCAGGTCGGTGCGTGATTTGAATGACCAGTCGCGCCACGGCGCTATCACCTTGATATCCGGGTTCAGGGCATAGGCGGCCAGTTCGAACCTGACCTGGTCATTGCCTTTGCCGGTGGCGCCATGCGCAATGGCGTCAGCACCGGTCTCTGCGGCAATTTCTACAAGCCGCTTGGCAATCAACGGCCGGGCAATGGACGTGCCAAGCAGATAGGTTCCTTCATAGACGGCGTTGGCGCGAAACATCGGAAACACGAAGTCACGCACGAACTCTTCGCGCACATCCTCGATATAGATCTGCTTGATGCCCATCATCTCGGCCTTGGCGCGGGCCGGCTCAAGCTCCTCGCCCTGCCCGAGATCGGCAGTGAAGGTCACGACCTCTGCATCGAGCTCGCTTTCCAGCCATTTCAGAATGATGGATGTATCAAGACCGCCGGAGTATGCCAGCACGACCTTCTTCACCGAGCCCTTGATGCCCATTGCAGTTCTCTCCTGTCGAATTAGCTGAAGCTTGCGCGGGACCTACAGCATGTTGCAACACGCCCGCAAGTGCCACACCGTCTCAGGCGATCAGAAATCGCTTGTGATGCCGTTTTTCTCCCAATCGCCAAACCTGGTCGGCTCCGGCCCGTCGCGTCCGTCAATCTCGACGGGTAATCGTGTTGAACCGGTTGCCGCGCGTCTCTCGGCGGCCTCGGCAAGCGCCCGCCTGGCGGCGTCACTGAGTGGGGGTTGGTCTGGCTGGTGATCAGACATTACAGGCCTTGCATTGAATTATTGTGCGTCAGCAAACATATACTGCTCATTACAGACTTTTGGCAATGTGTCGACGTGGCCGCGCGCAACCGGCGGGCCTGCTTTCAGGTGTAACAATGAACTATATGAAAACTGCCGTATTGCTTGCCGGCATGACTGCCCTGTTCCTCGCAATCGGGTTCATGCTGGGCGGACAGACCGGTATGGTGATCGCACTGCTGGTTGCGGCCGGTACCAATATGTTTGCCTACTGGAACTCCGACAAGGCGGTACTGTCGATGCACGGCGCTGAACCCGCCAGCGAAACCCAAAATCCCGAACTCTTTGCCATGATTGCCAGGCTCGCTGACAATGCCGGCCTGCCCATGCCCAAGGTCTATGTCATGGACAACCCGCAGCCCAATGCTTTTGCCACTGGGCGCAACCCGGAAAATGCAGCGGTAGCTGCCACCACGGGCCTGATACAGCAACTCAATTATGATGAAGTTGAAGGTGTGATGGCGCATGAACTGGCGCATATCCAGAACCATGACACCTTGATCATGACGGTAACCGCGACGATTGCCGGGGCCATTTCGATGTTGGCGAATTTCGCGATGTTCTTCGGTGGGCGTGATCGCAACAATTCGCTGGGCATCGTCGGAACCATTGCCATGATGGTGCTGGCACCGCTGGCGGCAATGCTGGTGCAGATGGCAATCAGCAGAACCCGTGAATATGCGGCCGACCGGCGTGGAGCGGAAATTTGCGGCAAACCACTGGCGCTGGCCAATGCCTTGCGCAAGATCTCCTCAAGTGCCAAACAGATCGAGAATGTCAGCGCCGAGGCAAATCCCGCCACGGCACACATGTTCATCATAAACCCACTGTCAGGCGCGCGCATGGACAATTTGTTTTCAACCCACCCGAACACCGACAACCGCATACAGGCGCTGGAGCAAATGCCCCAACCAGGCGGCGCAGCGTTTTCCGGCACCCGGGCCGGTTCCGAACACGATTCAGCATCCGGCCCATGGTCAAAAGCCGGCCGCAGCGCCGCCTCTCGCAAAAGGCCTGTCGGCCCGTGGGGATAAAAAAGCGCCAGCGGGCCCGCAAGTTCACACCGTCTGCGGTTCTGGTCGAAGGCTTGGGCCTGCGTGCTGCGGCAATGAACGCCATCTCGCTTGTCCTGCACGAGAAGCGGTTCCTCGAGGATGCGCTCGCCGACAGCCTTGCAGATATTGATGACCCGCGCGACCGGGCTTTTGCGCACGCGCTTGCCGCGACCGCGCTGCGCCGAAAGGGACAGATCGAAGCTGTTCTGGAAAACTATATCGAACAGAAACTGCGCGTGCGTACCGGCAAGGCGCCGGTAATCCTGCTGTGCGGCGTCACCCAGTTGCTGTTCATGGAAACCGAACCGCATGCGGCGATCTCGACAAGCGTTGCCCTTGCCGCAAGAGACGAAAAAGCCCAGCGGCTCAAGGGCCTGATCAACGCGGTGTTGCGCAATATCAGCCGCGACCGTGACGCCATAATGGCTTCACTGCCGGAAACCGCCGCCAATTTGCCGAAATGGCTGAACACCAGGTTGCGGGCAGACTATGGTGCGGAAACCACGGCACTTATGGCTGACGCACATGCTCAGCAGGCCGATATCGATCTGACCATCAAGAACGACACGCCTGACGACGAACTGCTGGCCCTGGGTGTAAGACTGCCGACCGGCACCGTGCGGCTGAACAACCCTCATCCAGCCATTCCGGACCTGCCCGGCTTTGGTGATGGCAACTGGTGGGTTCAGGATGCAGCCGCATCCCTGCCGGTTCTGCTCCTGGGCGATATCAACGGCAAGACCGCGCTGGACATGTGCAGTGCACCGGGTGGCAAGACACTGCAATTGTGCGCAGGAGGCGCAGACGTCACTGCCCTGGATGCATCCGAGTTTCGTCTTGGAAAGGTCACCGAGAATCTCGCCCGCACGAAACTCGAAGCCACTTGCATTGCCGTGGATGCGCTCGAGTTTGAGCCCGAGCACCTTTATGACGTGATCCTGCTCGACGCACCGTGTTCAGCCACCGGTACGATTCGCCGTCACCCTGACATGCCCTATGTTCGAGGCAATGACGACGTAAAGCTGCTGCTGGCGCTGCAACGAAAATTGTTGCGCAAGGCGGCCACCCTGCTGAAACCGGGCGGTACGCTGGTCTACGCCGTGTGTTCCCTGATTGCTGACGAGGGACCCAAGCAGATTTCCGCATTTTTGACCGAACACACCGATTTCAGTCGAAGTCCCATCGTTTCCGGTGAAAGCCACATACCCGCCGACCTCATAAGCAAGGCCGGGGACCTGAGGACCTTGCCTCACCACATGATCGGCAATGTCACCGGCATGGACGGGTTTTTTGCAACCCGGATGATCAAAATCACAAACTGATACAACTTGTTATCAATTCGTTAACGATCTCTGCGCTTCAATGTGCAACAGGATCCGGCAGGACAATATCGCCATTGCGGCAACCTGCCGGGAACATGCACATTCCGGAAACCGCGCGCGTAACCCATGACCTCCGCACCGACAGTCTTGACCGGCCTGGCCAGCCTGAGCAGCAAGCAGCTGCTCAACCGGCTGCTGCGTGCAACGTCCCCGCAAATCCCCAGCCTGTCGATGTCGCGGTGTACAGGTCTCGGATTGCCGCTTGCGTCCATCATCAAGGGTGACGCGTCTCGTGCACCCGGATTGTATCGCGGCATATTCGAACTTGCCGGATGCCGGGCGGTTCTTGCGGGTACCTCGATTTTCGAATTGCCCGACACCCGCCCGCCTGCATTCGATGATGCGCTGAACGGCTTTGGCTGGTTGCATGACCTGCACGCGGGAAACACCCAGCTCTATCGGATATTCGCCAGAGGCATTGTTGCAGAATGGCTCGAGCTGAAGATCTACCGCAGCACCAGTGCGCGGCGCCCCCAGACACTGGCAGCCCGCCTGATCAACTGGGTACAGTGCGCGCCGTTCCTGCTGCAAGGCGCCAGCCGGGGATTTGAAGCCGCGTTCATGGACAGCCTGACCAGGCAGACCCGCCTGCTGGCTCGCTGTGGCGTCAACCACTTCATTCCGGCAAACCGGCTCATGTCTGCGATTGCCATGGTCTACGCGACCTTCGGAACGACTGGACTGGAGAGTCTGCAGAAAACCGCACTGGCTCGACTTTCAAATGAACTGGATGTCCAGATTTTGGCGGACGGCGGCCACGTATCGCGCAATGGACAGACCCTGCTCGATCTTCTGGTCCTGCTGGTTCCCTTGCGCGAGGCGCTCAATGACGCCCTGATAGAAATCCCGGGTCCAGTGAATGCCGCGCTGGAGCGAATGCTGCCCATGCTGCGGTTTCTGTCTCACAATGATGGCGGGCTTGCGGTGTTCAATGGCGTTTCCAGAACCAGCGCCGGCAGAATCAAGGCCGTGCTGGACAAGGATCAGGTCCGCGGACGCCCCCTCAACATTGCTCCGCTGACCGGTTACAGCCGCATCGCTCACGGCAGGGCATCGATAATCATGGATACCGGTATGCCTCCGGCTCCTGGCCGCAACCCCAACGCGACCTGTTCGCCGCTGGCATTCGAGCTGTGTGACGGCCCTCACCGCGTGGTGGTAAACTGTGGCAGCCGGCAGAGTGCTGACGCAAACTGGCAGGCTGCATCACGCCGCACGTCGGCTCATTCAACCATGACATTGGGCGGTCTTGATACCAGCACCGTGATTGACAATTTCTTCACCCGGAAATTGTTCGACACACCGGCATTGATGACCGGTGGACATGTCGAAGCCGAGGTGAGCAGCGAAGAACACGGCAGCGTCATTTCCGCCCGCCACACGGCCTATGCCAAAACCTTTGGCCTGGTGCACGAAAGGCAGCTGTTTCTGGACATAAACGGCATGGACCTGCGTGGTGAAGACCGCCTTGTTCCAGATGCTGCCCTCGACGATGCGGCACACGATCCGGCATTTGCCATCCGTTTCCACCTGCATCCGTCGGTCAAGGCAACCTTGTCGCGTGATGGCGCCAGCGTGATGCTGCTATTGCCCAACAAGGCCGGCTGGCGCTTCTCGGCCCGCGGCGGCAGGTTATCCCTTGAAACCAGTGTCTACCTGCCGGACAGCAAATCCGCCCGGCCCACACAGCAGATCGTGATTTCCGGCGTCGCCGGAAGATCCGATCGCGTATTATGGGCTTTCAAGCGCATGCAGAGCCCGGCAAAAACCCGCACCACTCCGGCCCAGTGTGCGCCCGAATTGCCATTGAATGCAGGATAACTGACCCTCTGCCTGTTCAGCAACCGCTACCTTCGTGATAACGCTTGGGTTCATTTTGCAATTGGCACTGGAGAGGTTGGCTGATGAGCGCTATCCGTCGCGCCCTGCTGTCGGTTTCCGACAAAACGGGACTTGTTGAGTTTGCTACAGATCTGGCAAGCCTTGGAGTTGACCTGATCTCGACCGGCGGCACCGCACGTGCGCTGCAGGCGGCCGGGCTGAAAGTTACTGACATATCCAGCTGGACGGGCTTTCCCGAGATCATGGACGGGCGGGTGAAAACCCTGCACCCGAAAGTTCATGGCGGATTGCTGGCTGTGCGATCGAACCCGGATCACCAGGCTGCAATGCAGGACAACGACATCGGCGCCATCGATCTGCTCGCGGTCAATCTGTATCCGTTTGAACAGACCCTGGCCGGCGGCGGTTCCTATGACGAACTGGTCGAGAACATCGACATTGGCGGGCCTGCAATGACCAGGGCTGCTGCCAAGAACCACAACGACGTCACGACGATTGTTGATCCGGCCGACTATGCCTCGGTCATCGAGGAAATGCGCACCCATTCCGGATCCACCCTTCAGGCCACCCGCACCAGACTGGCAGCCAAGGCGTTTGCCCGCACTGCGGCTTATGATTCAATCGTCAGTAGCTGGTTGCTTGCCGAAGCCGGCGAGACCCTGGGGCCCAACCGGTCGCTGGGCGGATCGCTGATACAAAGCCTGCGCTATGGTGAGAACCCGCATCAGTCGGCGGGATTTTATCGCACCGGCGAGATCCGCGAGGGTGTCGCAACCGCGCAACAATTGCAGGGCAAGGAACTCTCCTACAACAACATCAATGATACCGACGCAGCCTTTGAATGCGTCAGTGAGTTTGACCCTTCCGTTGCCGCAGCCTGTGTCATCGTCAAGCACGCCAATCCGTGCGGTGTCGCAACCGCTGATACCGCGCTGGAGGCCTACAGGCTGGCACTACGTTGCGATCCGGTCAGCGCCTTTGGCGGCATTGTTGCCTTCAACCGGCCGATTGACGAGCAGACCGCACAGGCCGTGTGTGAGATTTTCACCGAGGTCATAATCGCACCGGGGATCAGCGAGGCTGCAGCCGGCGTGTTCGCCGCAAAGAAGAACCTGCGCATTCTCACCACTGCCGGCCTGGCTGATGCCGATCAGGCCGGCACCTCCTTCAAGACGGTTGCCGGCGGTTTTCTTGTCCAGTCGCGCGACAATGGCCGTGTTCACGGCGACGATCTGAAGGTCGTCACCAAACGCCGCCCGAGCGAGCAGGAAATGGCTGACCTGCTGTTTGCGTTCCGTGTCGCCAAGCACGTCAAGTCCAATGCCATTATCTATGCAAAGGATGGCGCCACCGTGGGTATCGGGGCGGGCCAGATGTCGCGCATCGATTCCAGCCGTGTCGCTGCTCACAAGGCACGTGACGCCGCTGACGCCGCCAATATTGCAGAGACGCTCACGGCAGGTAGCGTGGTCGCGTCCGACGCGTTTTTCCCGTTTGCCGATGGCCTGCTGCAGGCAGCCTCTGCAGGCGCCACCGCCATCATCCAGCCCGGCGGTTCAATGCGCGATGACGAAGTCATTGCCGCTGCCGACGAAAAGGGACTGGCAATGGTGTTCACCGGAATGCGCCATTTCAGGCACTAGCTCTTCAGAATTTTCTCAACCTTTCCTATCGGAGGCCAACAATGCTTGTAACCACCACCAACACCATCGAAGGCCGCCGCATCTCTGCCTATAAGGGTCTTGTTGCCGGTGAAGCCATACTCGGCGCAAACCTGTTTCGGGATTTGTTTGCCTCCATTCGCGACATCGTCGGCGGGCGCGCAGGCGCCTATGAGAAGGTTCTCAACGATGCCCGTGAAACCGCCATCGCGGAGATGACCGACAAGGCAACCGCACTGGGCGCAAATGCCGTGATCGGCGTTGACATTGACTATGAAACCGTGGGCCAGAACGGATCCATGCTGATGGTCACCGCCGCGGGTACAGCCGTGTTCGTTGAATAGGCCATGTCCCGTAACGGCCGGGTTGGCCTTGAGCCAGTCAACGCCTGAAGGCAGCAATGATCAGACTTTGGCCAACGCCCCCAGCTGGCTGGCAATCACGGCAAACTTTGCCAGCGAGAAATCCGGTTCTTTGGTAATTCGAACAAGTTCATCACCTGTATGGACAGCCAGATCCCGTCTTGCATCTGACAGCCCGCCCTCGACACTGTCGGCAACAATACTGCGAACCGAGCGCTGCACCGTCTGCCGGATGCCTGCAATCGCCTGGCGATCATAGTCACTTTCGCTGGGCAGTTTACGCGCGCTGGCCAGAATATGATCGACTCCCAGTGTTCCGCCGAGACCGAAATATGTCTTTGCAATTTCCTTGATCGGCCGCTTTGCCGAGCGCGCGATCTGCACAACATCCAGCCCACGCACCAGGTATCTCAGGCCGGCAATTCGCAAGGCTGTGCTGGCGTCCAGTCCAAGCTCGCAAATGTCAGCCACATCTGCCGTCAACTGTGCTTTCTGACTCTTCGGCAGCACTTCGAACAAGGCTCCCGAAATCGCGGTAATGCCATCCTGGTACATCGGAATCAGATCCGACAAGGCTGAACTGGGAGTCTCATTGACGGCAAACCATGCAACCGCTTCTGCCAGTCCATCCTGCAGGCGCGCATACAGGGACATTTGCTGGCTGCTGGATATCTGGTTGTCGAGCCGGTCAATTGCTTCATTCATGCCGACAAAGTTGAAACTGTCGCGGGTCAGCACATAAAATCTCGCCAGGTCTCCAGCCCGGATGCCCGTATCATTTACAAGATCGAACAGGAACAGCGGACCGCAGCGGTTGACGATACTGTTGGCGATCAAGGTACTGATGATCTCCGCGCGCAATCGGTGGCTGGAGATTTCAGAACCATAAGTCTTCGACATGCGACTGGGGAAGTATCGCATCAGTTCACGTTCGAGATACGGATCGGTCGCAAACTTTTGCGCCATCAGATCATTGAACGTCACGATTTTTGCATAGGACACCAACACCGCCATCTCGGGCCGGGTGAGACTCTTGCCGGATTTCAGCCGCTCATCGAGCAGCTCACCTGACGGCAGAAATTCGATGGCGCGATCCAGGCCACCCCGGTTTTCCAGTTCCCTGAACAATCGCGACAGTCCGGCCTTGTCCCAGGCCAGCGTTGCTTCCATCAGGGATACACACAGGGTTTGCAGATAATTGTTTCGCAATACCAGTTCGGCAACCTCGTTGGTCATGGCGGCCAGCAGCCTGTTGCGGGCAGGCCGCTTCAGCTTGCCGGCTGCTTCAGCTTCGCCAAGCGCAATCTTGAGATTGACCTCGACGTCTGAAGAATTGACACCGGCCGAGTTGTCGATGGCATCGGTATTTATGCGCCCTCCCCCAAGCGCAAACTCGACCCGCGCAAGCTGCGTCATACCAAGATTGGCACCCTCGCCAACCACTTTGACATGCAATTCCCTGCCGGTGATCCGGATGCTGTCATTGGCCTTGTCACCAGCGTCCGCGTCGGTTTCCGTCGCGCCGCGAACATAGGTCCCGATGCCGCCAAACCACAGCAGGTCCGCGCGGCACTTGATGATTGCCTTCATCAAGTCATTG
>CAYRLR010000078.1:0-8858 GCA_964424975.1 uncultured Anderseniella sp. | reverse complement strand
GCGGTATGGTACCGGTGTATCAACACCCAGATTGATGGCATCCGAGCCGTCCCTGGAGCGCAGGGTCGGCACCTTGTCGCGGCGTGTGTTGGCGGCATAGCGGGTTTTCGCCAGCGGAACCAGTTCACGCAAGATTTCGACGTCCTGTTCACGGTTCGGCTGGTTGCCGATCAGGATTTCAACGAATTCCTCGAAATTCAGCAACCAGAACGGCAGCGACATGTTCTGTGGCTGAATGACTTCCGCGTATTCCTTGAACGAGGACGCATACTCGCGGTGAACGTCGAGCAGCAGAATGTGCGCTTTTGGATTTTTTTCCAGTATGCGGCGCAGAATCAGGGCAACCGCGCATGATTTTCCGGTACCGGTTGTGCCCAGTACGGCAAAGTGCTTGCCGAGCAGTTCATCGATCTTGACCATGGCAGGAATGGAGACGTCCTGCTGAATGTGGCCAATGCGTATCGAGGTGTCTTCGTCGCTGGCATATGCCATGGCGAGTTCAGCCTGGGACGCGCGCGAAACAATGTTGCCGAGACCGGGATAGGACGACACGCCACGCCGGAAGCTTTTCGGGTTGCCGTGATCATCCTTTGGCAGTTCACCGATGAATTCCACTTCAACGATGCGCATTTCCTGTGCCTGATTGTCGAGTGACGGCGTGGGCGAACTCAGTGCCGCCACCAGCGCAAGCGTGATGGTTGCCGCAGTGTCCACTTTCAGCAGTGTGCCGATTTCCGGACAACTTCCATCGCCGACCGAAAACGCATCATCGGCATCGAGCAGGATGATCGCATGTGCACCGGTCACGGCCACAATGCGACCGATGCGTTCACTTGCCATGTTCATGGGCCCGCGCGTCGAGGGAGCAGCGATGTTCTGCGTAGTCATATGGTCTGCCTTCTAATGAGCCGGCTGCGTCGGCAGGTTGGTTTCGGGCTGTCGCGTGGCGGCGTGCGCTGCAACAATTTCTGCATCGTCCTGAGCGTCAACACCGGCATCTGTCGGAATGATGAACCGGATACACGTACCCGTGTCTTGCTGGCTTTCCAGGCTGAATTTGCCGTTGTGCGCTTTGATCAGCGCAACCGAAATAGGCAGGCCCAGCCCGGTTCCCTCGATGTGATCAGCATTTCCGGTGCGCACCTGGCCAAACGGCTGCGTCGCCAGTTGTACTTCTTCGCGGGTCATCCCACGGCCCGTGTCAGTGATACAAAAGCCCACATACCCGCTTTTGTCGTTGGTCACATCAACTGTCACGCTGCCGTCCCTGTCGGTGAATTTTACCGCGTTGCTCAACAGGTTCAACAAGACCTGTTTCAACCGCAGGGCATCGGCCCTGACCGGCGAAATGTCTTCGTCAATGTTGCAAATTACGGTGATGCCCTTGGTCGCAGCGCGCATTTCGATGAAGTGGACGCAGCTTTCCAGTATTGGCCTGACGTCCATCGCTTGCAGGTCGACCGTCAGCGCACCGGCCTGAATCTTGGAAACGTCGAGAATTTCGTTGATCAGTTGCAGCAGATGCTGGGCCGCTTCGTGAATATAGCCGGCATACTGGTCGGTTTGCTCGACCGGCAGGTCCTTGTGGGACTGCAGCATGTCTGAAAACCCGAGGATCGCATTCAACGGGGTGCGCAATTCATGGCTCATGGACGCGATGAATTCCGACTTCGACTTGGAGGCAAGTTCGGCCTCCACGCGCGCCGTATTGACCGCCAGTGTCGAGCGATCCTGGCCTTTGGACATGCGCATTTGATCGGAGAATTCTCCGATCAGCGACCCGGCTGTGAACCAGCTTTTTCCATAGCTATTCATATAACTATCCCTTGCGTCGGTAACCATACCGATCAAGGGCTAATCACCCGTTAATGGAATCCGGTTCAATCGAGTGAACAAACATCAGCTCGCTTTACCTTGTCGGTAAAGCTGTTACAGTGAATGTAACGAAACGTATCGAGGCAGGTTGCCTTTGTGTTTGCCCCCCGGAAAGGCTGAGTATGCCGGGGCCGGGTGCTGGTGGCGGGTGATCTGACAGGGTGTTGATTTGGGCGCTGAGGGCAAGACCGGCGCGAAACCGGCCAAACCACGCCGGCGCCACGGGTGGCATCTACGCCGCCCCCCGCGCCGTAGTGATGAGGCGGTTGAGCCCGAAAGCCAGTTAAAATCCGGTGTGGTTGCACCCGGCAAGCCAACGTCCAGATTCCGCAAGGTTCCGGGCGAGACGATCTATGGTGCGCTTGATCTGGGCACCAACAATTGCCGTTTGCTTCTGGCGCGCCCGGCAGAAACCGGGTTCGAGGTGGTTGACGCGTTTTCCCGCATTGTGCGGCTGGGCGAGGGGGTGTCGCAGACCGGCGAGTTATCCCAGGACGCGATACAGCGCACAATCAAGGCGCTTCGGGTGTGTTCGAACAAGCTGAAATGGTGGGATGTTCAGCGGTTTCGCCTCATCGCCACGGAAGCCTGTCGCATGGCGGATAATGGAGCGAGCTTTATCGAGCAGGCGCGCTGCGAAATCGGATTGGGTCTCGAGGTGATCGACCGTGAGACCGAAGCAGGCCTTGCCGCGGCCGGTGCTTCGCCACTTATTTGCGGCAAGGCCCGAACTGTCGTGGTGTTCGATATCGGCGGTGGTTCTACGGAAATCCTGTGGCTCAATATGGCCGGCGGGCGCTATCAGATCGCTGACTGGACGTCCATCCCGGCCGGCGTGGTTACAGTTGCCGAGAAATTTGGCGGCAAGCATGTCAGTGCCGAAAGTTTTGCGGCAATGCGCGCTCATGTGGCAGAACTTGCCCGACCGTTTGCAATCCGTTTGCGCAACGGGTCCGAACATAACCCGGTGCCTGATCACCTGCTGGGCACCTCGGGTACCGTCACGACCGTGTGCGGCATTCACATGAACCTGCGCCGTTATGATCGCGCGCGCGTTGACGGGGCATGGATTTTAGGCGCAGAAGTAGGCGCGGTTACCAATGATCTGCTGGCCATGACCTACGATCAGCGTGCGTCCTCGCCGTGTATTGGTCCGGAACGGGCAGACCTTGTTCTGGCGGGTTGTGCCATACTGGAAGAAATTCGCAGCCTCTGGCCGGCCGATCGGATCCGCGTTGCGGACCGCGGGCTTCGCGAGGGTATTTTGACTTCACTGATGAACGAGGACGGAAACTATGCCAGGCCCACGTAGACCCAGTGGCAAGAAGCCCCGAACCGGCGGCACATCGGGCCGCAATCCGACCAAGACAGCGCAGCGCGTCAAGACTGCACGCGGGCGCAGGTTGTCGTCGACACGCTGGCTGGAGCGCCAGTTGAACGATCCTTACGTGTCGCGCGCCAAGCTGGAAGGCTATCGTTCGAGATCGGCTTTCAAACTGGCCGAGATCGATGATGAATTCAGGTTTCTCAAGCCCGGCGGTCGCATCGTGGACCTGGGCGCGGCACCTGGCGGATGGTCGCAAATCGCGGCCCGCCGTACCAATGCCGAGTCAGGCGAGGGCAAGGTGGTTGCCATTGACATGCATGGCGTTGAAGCGATTGCCGGAGTTACCATCTTCAAGCAGGATTTTCTGGAAGACGGCGCGGCTGAAGCCCTGATCGAGGCGCTCGGCGGCGACAAGGCAGACGCGGTTGTCTCCGACATGGCGGCACACGCCACCGGCCACCGGCAGACCGACCATTTCAAGATCATGGCACTGGCGGACGCAGGTCTTGTATTCGCCCGCCAGGTTCTGAAACTCGGCGGTACCTATGTATGCAAGGTCCTGCGCGGCGGTGCCGAGAGCGAATTGCTGGTCGTGTTGAAGCGCGAGTTCAGGAGCGTCCGCCACTTCAAACCCCAGTCCAGCCGGGAAGACTCGGCGGAGCTGTTCCTCGTGGCCATGGGATATCGCGGGACAACCGAATAAACGGCTTGTCTTGCTGAGACCCTTCCGGACGGTCGCGAGACACTCTGGAACCCCGCAATGGCCAACATGCCACACCCGGTGTGGAAAACTGCCGCTTGCCGCGCCCTTCAACTGGGTGTTACAGACAGACGTCAATCTGGTTGCGAGTCGTGCAGGGTTTTATACCATGCGCCACGTGACCCTTCCTATCTGCGAAAGGATTGGCAATGGCCGCCAAACTGCGTTCCGACTCGATCCCCGAATACTTGACCTTTGACGATGTGCTGCTGAAACCGGCAGCCTCAGCCGTGTTGCCATCCGATGTGCAGGTACGCAGCAAGCTCACCCGCAATATTGAGCTGTCGTTGCCGATACTGTCGGCGGCAATGGACACGGTAACCGAAGGCCGTCTGGCAATTGCCATGGCCCAGGCCGGTGGCCTGGGAGTTGTGCATCGCAATATGGATCCGGAGCTGCAGGCCAACGAGGTTCGCCAGGTCAAGAAATTTGAAAGCGGCATGGTGGTCAATCCGATAACCATCCATCCCGGAGCCACATTGGGCGATCTGCGCGAAATCAAGGCGCATCACAGGATTTCCGGTATTCCCGTTGTCGACGAAAATGGCAAACTGGTTGGCATCGTCACCAATCGCGACGTTCGCTTCGAAGATGATCTGAACCGCAAGGTCGGCGACCTGATGACCCGTGAACTGGTCACCGTGAAGGAGGGCGTGAGCAAGGATGACGCCCGCAAGCTGCTGCACAAGCACCGCATTGAAAAACTGATTGTCGTTGACGACAGTTTTCACTGTACCGGCCTGATTACCGTTACAGATATGGACAAGGCCGCGCTCCACCCCGATTCAGTCAAGGACGAGCAGGGACGCCTGCGGGTGGCCGCAGCCACCGGAACCGGTGACGGCAATTACGCGCGAGCTGAAATGCTGATCGATGCCGGGGTCGATCTGATCGTGGTCGACACCGCTCACGGCCATTCCCAGTACGTGATCGAGCAGGTCCGCCGCATCAAGAAAATGTCCAACAAGGTGGAGGTGATTGCCGGCAACGTCGCCACGGCCGATGCAACCCTTGCGTTGATTGATGCAGGCGCCGACGCGGTCAAGGTTGGCATTGGCCCGGGCTCCATCTGCACCACCCGTATCGTCGCCGGCGTCGGTGTGCCCCAGCTTACCGCCATCATGGACTGTGCGGAAGCGGCAAGCCAGTCAGGCGTTCCCGTTATCGCCGACGGCGGCATCAAGTTTTCAGGCGACCTTGCCAAGGCGCTTGCAGCCGGTGCGTCTTGCGCAATGATAGGCAACCTGCTCGCCGGCACCGATGAAAGTCCCGGCGAAGTTTACCTGTACCAGGGCCGGTCCTATAAATCCTATCGTGGCATGGGCTCGGTCGGTGCCATGGCGCGCGGCTCTGCCGACCGGTATTTCCAGCAGGAAGTCAAGGATCAGCTCAAGCTGGTGCCGGAAGGCATCGAAGGCCAGGTGCCCTACAAGGGCCCGGTGGGCGCAGTGCTGCACCAGCTTGCCGGCGGGCTTCGTGCCGCCATGGGGTATACCGGGTCAGCGACCATCGCGGACTTGCAGAGCAAGGCCGAGTTCCTGCGGATTTCAGGTGCCGGTCTTCGCGAAAGCCATGTTCATGATGTGCAGATCACCCGGGAATCGCCCAATTATCAGAACCAGGGCTGAACCCGGAAGGCCGCTACCATGACCAATCCGCAATTGCTGGTACTGGCGGCGTCTTCGCAGGTCTTGCTGACCATTATCGTATTGTTGCTGCTTGGCGTCAGGCGGGGTCGTGCATTCAAAGCGAACAAACACGGCAGCGACGCGCTGCTGAACGACCGGGCATGGCCTGTTGATGTGCTGCAGGCCAGCAATAACTACAAGAGCCAGTTCGAAATGCCGGTTCTGTTCTTTGCCGCCATCGCCACTGCCCTTGCCATCCATGCGGCAACTGTGGTGTTAGTCTGGCTGGCATGGGGGTTTGTCGCTGCCCGCCTGATCCATTCGGTCTGTCATTGTGGGTCAAACAGACTGCCGGTTCGATTTGCGAGCTTTTTTGCCAGCGTCGTTGCTGTCACCATTATGTGGGCCATGTTGGCCTCGCATGTTTTTTCAACGGGAACTACCTGATGCACCTTTCCGGAAGGCTTGCTGCCGCCATAGAAGTCATTGCCGACGTGACCAGCCGTCATCGTCCGGTGAACGGCGCGCTGTCCGACTGGGGCAAGGCGCACCGTTTCGCTGGTTCCAGTGATCGCGCTGCCATCGGCAATATTGTCTACGACATCATGCGCCAGCGCTCCGTTCTGTCGTCGATCATGGGGTCGGATACACCGCGGGCATTGGTGCTGGCGTGTGCCGTGCGGTTGATGAACATCACCGTGGACGAACTGGCTGAGCTGTGTGCGTCAAAACACGGTCCCGGCGAGTTGACGGACGTTGAAAAGACAGCCCTTGGGAACGAGCTTGCCGCAGATGCTGCGCTGCATGTGCAGGCCAATCTTCCGGAATGGCTGATGCCGTCTTTTGTGACTGCATTCGGCGACGATGCTGTTCGCCAGGGCCAGGCGCTGGGGGTTCGCGCACCGGTGGATATTCGGGCCAATCTGCTCAAGACAAACCGCGATAAACTGCTCGGTCAGCTTTCAAAGTTTGCTGCCATGGCAGCACCGCTTGCACCCGATGGCATCCGCATTGAAGTGCCCGAAGGGCTCAAGCGCACGCCGAACCTCGAAGCCGAACCGTCCTTCCAGCGCGGCGCCTTCGAGATTCAGGATGCGGCATCGCAGATCGCTGCGCGCATGTGTGCCGTAGAGGCCGGTCATCAGGTTGCCGACATCTGTGCTGGCGCTGGCGGCAAGACACTGGCACTGGCGTCCGCCATGGGCAACAAGGGCCAGATTCATGCCTGGGATGCCGACAAGAACCGCCTGAAGCCGATCATTGCGCGGCTGAACCGGGCAGGGGTTCACAATATCCAGGTGATTCCGGCCGATGAGCCTGAAAAGCTGGACGAGCTTGCCGGGCGCATGGACCGTGTGCTGGTCGATGCTCCATGTTCGGGGTCCGGCTCGTGGCGGCGCAAGCCGGATGCCAAGTGGCGCTTGACACCAGAAAGCCTCACCAATCGTGGTGACGATCAGCGCGCCGTGCTGGCGCGTGCCGCGCCACTGGTGAAACCGGGTGGCCGGCTGATCTATGTCACGTGTTCCTTGCTGCCGGAAGAAAACACCGATCAGATAAAGGCGTTCCTGGCATCCAGTCCGGACTTCCACATAGTCCCTTACGCCGATGTGTGGCAGCAATGCCTGCCCGGTGACGCACCGGTATCGTCCGACGGCAGCACCGACACGCTGCTGTTGTCACCGGCAGACCATAACGTGGATGGTTTCTTTATCGCGGTGATGCAGCGACAGGATTTGCCGGCCTGATGCACGCGGATTGCAGCCTGATCGATTCCAAAGCGTTAGAGCAACATCGCTCAACTCACATGTGATCCGCGCATCTGCTTGATCGCCTTGCGAACCTGCTGCCACGCCTCGGCATGCAGGTGTTCACCTGACTGGCGCAGTTCGTTGGCTTTCTGAGCGGCATGCGCTTCTGCCTTGTCGCCATGGGCATCCAGCAGCGCACGGGCATGTTCGGCGGTTTGTACTGTGTTCATAAGCAAACGTCTCCTCTTGACCGAGTAAACGCCGTCCAGCCTTCATAATAGGGCATCATACCATAAAAACCGGTAGAATTGTGAACCGCACGGGCCAGAACTGTCTGTTTGACTTGCGGACTCGACGGCTTTTCTGTATCCGCTCGCTATGACAGAGCGCCTCCTCATTATCGACTTCGGTTCGCAGGTAACCCAACTCATCGCGCGGCGATTGCGTGAGTTGAACGTATATTGCGAAATCCACCCATTCCACAAAGTGACAGATGCCTTCCTGAAGGAGTTTGCGCCCAGGGCGGTGATCTTCTCCGGCGGGCCCGCATCGGTGTTTGACGAAGGTGCACCAATGCCGCCGTCGACTGTGTTCGACCTCGGCGTTCCCATTCTTGGTATCTGCTATGGCCAGCAGGTGATGATGCACTGTCTTGGCGGACTGGTCGAACGCGGTGCCGGCACTGCCGAGTTTGGACGCGCCTACGTGACACCGGCCGACGAAAGCCTGCCGCTGCTGGATGGCTGGTTCGATGACGGCGCAGAGCAGGTCTGGATGAGCCACGGCGATCATGTATCAAGGCTGGCGCCCGGGTTTAAGGTATATGGCGTCTCGCCCAACGCACCGTTTGCCATTACCGCAGATACAGAACGTAATTTCTTTGCCGTGCAGTTTCACCCTGAAGTCCACCACACCCCGCGCGGTGCCAGGCTGTATGAGAATTTTGTCGCGCTGGCCGGGTTTACCGGTGACTGGACAATGGAGGCCTACAAGGATCAGGCCATTGCAGCCATCCGCGATCAGGTGGGGTCAGGCCGGGTGATTTGCGGCCTGTCTGGCGGTGTGGACTCATCTGTTGCCGCTGTGCTGATCCATGAGGCTGTTGGTGATCAACTGACCTGTATTCTGGTGGATCATGGCCTGATGCGAAAGGACGAAGCGCAACAGGTCGTCACCATGTTCCGCGAGCACTACCATATTCCGCTGGTGCTGGTGGATGCTGCAGATATATTTCTGGACGCGCTGGAGGGCGAAGCCGATCCGGAGACCAAGCGCAAGACGATCGGGCGGCTGTTCATCGAGCTGTTTGAACGCGAGGCCAAGAAGCTCGGTGGCGCTGATTTCCTCGCCCAGGGCACACTGTACCCCGACGTGATCGAGAGCGTGTCGTTTTCCGGAGGCCCGTCCGCCACCATCAAGTCGCACCACAATGTCGGCGGTCTGCCGGATCGCATGAACATGCAGCTTGTCGAGCCGCTGCGCGAACTGTTCAAGGACGAGGTGAGGGCGCTTGGCCA
>CAYRLR010000077.1:2628-8936 GCA_964424975.1 uncultured Anderseniella sp. | reverse complement strand
CGGTTTCATTCATGTCCCGTACCTGACTGAGCAGGTTGCTGACCTGCTGGTCGCAACGCGCGAACAGGCCAGCCTGGAACTGCACCAACGCTGTGACTTTGCGTCCATGAGCCTGGACCGGATTGTACGAGCGGTCGAGATTGCAATTTCACAGTGTGTGCACGACATCTCCGCCGTGTGATCAACTGCACATCTCACGACGGTCACCTGTCATAGATTTCCTCTCATTGAACAAATCAACAAGGGCGCCAACGCTCGGCACCGGGAGGAATACGCCAATGACCATTGAGCCAATGTTCACCGCAGCCATTGTCGCAAGCTCGCTCCTTGCCGCTTTGTCGGGAACTGCTTCTGCCGGCGGCAATTATTACGGGTCGCATCCAAGCTCTATGGTGGTCACAGCCATGTGGATCTCGGGCCCGCAGACGCCAACGAGGATTTCGCCTTTTATGACTGCAAATGGCTGAAGAACCGGGCTGTCCATACTGGGAGCAGCAACCATTGGCGGGCATATCGCCGGTGCGTCCGGCAGTACGGCCAGTAAACTTTGCGAACCCGGGAGGGCTTGCAGAACCGGCCATTTTCAACTGTCAGACCCAGGTCTCGCGCTGGTCCCCCCGCCGGCGCGGGATTTTGTCGCAGCATGACCCGAATTGCCCTGTTAGTTTCCCAGTGATCAGCAAATTTGTTGTCAAAATCTTGTAAAATTCTGAATTTGTTAAGTGTGCATCACCACAAATACGTGTATTGATAACTTAATGAGGACGGCGTGGCTTTTTTACATTTCCTTTGTGACAAGGGAGATCAGCCAAACGGGTAAGGCAAGACAGATGATCACAATTGTGAAACCAGCAATGTTGGGTATGGCCCTGATTTTGGGTGCAGCCGGTCTGGCACAGGCACAGGCAATTGATTCAATCGGCGACCGTTTTATCCCGAAGGGCCATAGCTATGACAGCTCAAACACGGATTTGCCGAGGCTGAATTCCCGGGCGGACCGAACCAACAGCCGCGCGGATGTATTTGAGACGGAAATCTACAAGGCTGGCCGTGATCGGGCTTATTGGGATAGCTGGGTAAACTCGACCCACGGCACCTATCTGGACGGCCAACCGCGGTTGACCCCGGATTATTGAACCATTCAGACTGACATTACCGGGACTACCAAAAGGCGGGCCGCAATCGGGTCCGCCTTTTATGTTTCATCGCCGCGATGTTACCGGCGCGCGCTCGCAAACGCGAGCAATTCAGACTGTGCGCGCACGATCTGGTCACCATTCAACCGGCGGGACAGTTTCAACCGATGCACCCGTGCCTGACGGCAGCCGCGCATGGCAGCAAGCGAAAACCATTTATGCGCGCTTACCAGGTCGTGTGCACTTGCATCTTCGCCGCTCAAGGACAGTCCGGCAGCGACAAATCCGTCCTCCGGCAACTTTATCTCGTGCTGCCTTGGCGTGACGTCACGATAATCGGCTAGGTCAATAATCATAGACATGGCTGAGGGCTCTCCGGTTACGCTTTACTGGTAGGCATCTTGCCAGCAAACAACGCCAGACAGCGTTAAAAGGCATGGTTATCAGACTATGAAAACGCCGTTGCAATCCAGCACTGTCAAACACACATCAGCACCCGGTACAGCGCACCAACACCGAAATTCAGGGATTTTCGACTAAACTGCAGCCCGCGAACCATTAACCGTTGGTCAACCATGTTCGTCGCTTCTGGCACAATCGGCGTTAGCCTTGTTTCCCGCCACCGAACAAAACTGAATGTGCTGCATCATTGTTCTGAAGGTCTTCAGGCTTGCCGCGAAACTCGGCACCCAACGCCATACCGGCAATAACCGCCGGACGTGCCATAAGCGCGTCAAACCAGCGCTTCAGGTTGGGAAAGTCATCGAGGTTCTGTCCCTGGCGTTTGTGGGGTTTGATCCAGCCGATACACGCCATGTCGGCAATGGAATATTCACCCGCCAGATATTCCGTCTTGCCCAGCCTTGTGTTCATCACGCCATACAGCCTGGCAACCTCACTGGTGTAGCGTTCAATGGCATAGGGTATCTGTTCGCGCGCGTAGAATCGAAAATGATGGGCCTGCCCGCACATCGGTCCCAGACCACCCATTTGCCAGTAGAGCCATTCCTCAACCGCCACACGCTGGCGCGCAGCCGCAGGATAATACCGGCCTGTCTTGTTGCCCAGATACTGCAATATGGCGCCGGACTCGAAAATCGAAATCGGGTCGCCATCCGGCCCGTCCGGATCAACAATCGCCGGCATGCGGTTGTTTGGCGCAATGTCCAGAAACGCCGATGCGAACTGCTCACCCTTCAGAATGTCGACATACCGCACCTGGTACGGCAATCCGCACTCTTCCAGCATGATGGAGATTTTCCAGCCGTTTGGTGTCGGCCAGTAATAAAGTTCGATGGATGATGTTGTCATAACGCTCTCCTTGCCTGTCCGTCAATTCGCCGGCACCACAATTGCTGCCGCAATCGGCAGGTGATCCGACCCGGCATCGCGGCCCACGATGACCGGGCCAGAAATGTTCAGGCCATCGCTGATAAATATGTGATCAATGGCAAATTGCGGCAGATGCGGCGCGAAAGCGGGCCATGTCGGCAGATTTGTAACCCGTCGCAACCCGGTACTCGACTGCAGAAACGCCAGCATCACCGAATGTGGTGTCGCATTGAAATCCCCCACGACAATACTTTCACCTTCCAGTTTTCCGACCAGTGCGGAAATCGCGCGGATTTCCCGTTCCTGATCGACGATCGCTGTGGGACGGGTCAGATGGGTGCCAACAATATTCAACAGGTGCCATTCCGCCCCCAGGGTGGCCCGGATAAAGGGTGGGCCTTCTCGCCTGCGCTGAACGACTGATCCGGAAAATGGGTATTTGGAATAAATCTGCAGATTGGTTCCAGGCGGGCGGTTTTCCGGCAACCGGTAGGCAAACCTGGCTTCAAGCAACTCCTGCAAGCCCTGCCTGTCACGTCCCATTTCCGTCAGAAACACCAGGTCCGGATCGAGTCTGCCTATCTCCGCGGCAACGGCTTCGATTTGCCCGTTCCGCCCCCAGGTATTGAAATGCACGATCTTGAGCACCTTGCTGCCCTCCGGAGAATCGAAATCTGCCGGGAGATGATCCGCGCTCAGCTTGCTCCAGCTGCCAATCCCGATGATGCCGGCAACCATCACGACCAGCACAACTGGAATCCGCATTGGCTTGGACGCAAAAACGGCAAGGCCCAGCGCAGCAATTACCATGCAGAAATGCAGCGTGAAATGACTGAGCACGTCGAACTCGATCCAGAACCAGCTCAGATAGCTGGCCACCAGGCCGGCAATCGCCACTGCTATGCCACCCAGGCAAAGCGCTTTGCCAAAATTGTCCCTGTTCATGCAGCATGCCGTCCAATGAAGAATTCCGTTTCATGACAATTGTCTCACCGGAAACCGGATCATCACCACATGCAAGCGGTTATCCGTCACGCGAGAACCCGTGTCTTAGATAAACCCGGCAAGGCTTACGGCCAGACCCCTAATCCACGCCCAGCTTGGACTTGAGCAGGTCGCTGACCGCCTGCGGGTTGGCCTTGCCGCCGGTGGACTTCATCACCTGGCCGACAAACCAGCCCACCATGGTCGGTTTCTCGGCAACAGCTGCCACCTTGTCCGGGTTGGCAGCGATCACGGCATCCACAGCCGCCTCGATGGCACCGGTGTCCGTAACCTGTTTCAGCCCGCGTTCTTCCACGATCTGTCTGGGGTCAACACCGGCTTCGCTCCAGGTGATTTCAAATACGTCCTTGGCGATCTTGCCGGAAATAGTCTTGTCGCTGATCATCTCCACAATGGTCCCGAGCTGACCGGCGGAAATCGGACTGTCGCCGATATCCTTGCTTTCCTTGTTAAGGCGGCCAAACAGTTCGTTAATCACCCAGTTGGCTGCCAGCTTGCCGTCCCTGCCCCCGGCAACCTCTTCAAAGTAACTTGCTGAAGCCGGTTCCATGATCAGGACTTCAGCATCGTAAGGCGTCAGGCCGAAGTCCTTGACCAGTCTCGCCTTCTTTTCATCGGGCAGTTCCGGCAGCGATGCCTTGATCTCAGCAATCCAGCCCGGGTCTACTTCGAGCGGCAACAGGTCAGGGTCCGGAAAATAGCGGTAGTCGTGGGCTTCTTCCTTGGAGCGCATCGAGCGAGTCTCACCCTTGCGGGGATCGTACAGCCGGGTTTCCTGATCAATGCTGCCGCCATCTTCCAGGGTGTCGATCTGCCGGCGGGCCTCAAACTCGATCGCCTGGCCCATGAAGCGCATGGAATTGACATTTTTGATCTCGCAACGCGTACCGGCTTCACCGCCCGGCTTGCGCACCGAAACGTTCACATCGGCGCGTAGCGAACCTTCTTCCATATTCCCGTCACACGTTCCCAGATAGCGCATGATGGTGCGAACCTTGGAAACATAGGCCTTGGCCTCGTCAGCAGACCGCATGTCGGGTTTCGACACAATTTCCATCAGCGCAACGCCGGACCGGTTCAGATCCACCATCGACATTGTCGGATGCTGGTCATGGATCGATTTGCCGGCATCCTGTTCCAGATGCAGGCGCTCGATGCCCACTTCGACCTGGGTGTTCTCGTCCATATCAAGAACAACCCGGCCTTCGCCCACAATCGGCTGCTTGAACTGGGAAATCTGGTAACCCTGAGGCAGGTCGGGATAAAAATAGTTCTTGCGGTCGAACACCGAGTATTCATTGATCTGCGCCTTCAGACCCAGTCCGGTGCGAACCGCCTGCTCGACGCAGTATCTGTTGATGACCGGCAACATGCCCGGCATGGCAGCATCGACCAGCGACACATGCTCATTCGGTGCAGCGCCATATTCAGCCGATGCCCCGGAGAACAGTTTTGACTTGGAACTGACCTGGGCATGAACCTCCAGGCCGATAATGATCTCCCAGGGGCCGGTGCCCCCTTCAATCCAGTCCATTTTGTCAGCGACACGCGCAAATAAGGTCATCGATCAAGGTCCTGCAGAAGCGATATGAATACTGTTGTGACTTCGTAGCGCGCAGCATGCGTTGCAGCAAGGCCCAAACATGCTTGCAAACGCCGCACGGGCATCGGAAAGTACGTATTGACGCCGCGTGCCCGGAGTTTTCGCCCGGCATCCGTTACAGTTTTGGGTGTGACTTCAAATAGCCGTGGATAACGTCAAACCGGCAGGCTCAAACTGACGTATACTGTCAGTAGATTTTGTGGTGCGCCGTTGCGCATGTTCTCTTTTTGATCTAGTTCTCCATCATGGCCGAAACCAAACGCATAATTTCAGTTCAGCGCGCGCGCGAGCACAACCTCAAGAACGTTTCCATCGAGTTGCCGCGCGACAAGCTCATCGTCTTTACGGGGCTGTCGGGATCCGGCAAGTCCTCGCTTGCATTCGACACCATCTATGCAGAAGGCCAGCGCCGCTATGTGGAGAGCCTGTCCGCCTATGCGAGACAGTTCCTGGAGATGATGCAGAAGCCTGATGTGGATCAGATCGATGGCCTGTCACCAGCCATTTCCATCGAACAGAAGACCACCAGCCGCAATCCGCGCTCCACTGTCGGTACCGTTACCGAGATATACGATTATATGCGGCTGTTGTTTGCCCGTGTCGGCATTGCCTACTCACCCGCGACCGGCCTGCCGATCCAGAGTCAGACCGTCACGCAAATGGTTGACCGCGTCATGGAGATTGAAGAAGGCGCGCGGCTTTACCTGCTTGCCCCGATCATCCGCGGCCGCAAGGGCGAATACCGCAAGGAATTTGCCGAACTCATGAAAAAGGGCTTCCAGCGCGTCAAGGTGGACGGTCAGTTCCACGAGATCGCCGACGTTCCCGCCCTCGACAAGAAATACAAGCATGACATCGACGTCGTGGTGGACCGCCTTGTAGTGCGCGATGACATTGCCACTCGGCTCGCAGACAGTTTTGAAACCGCCCTGAAGCTCACCGACGGGCTGGCCGTCGTGGAGTTCGCCGACAAACCCCTGCCCGACGCGGAAACCTCCGTCAGCAGTTCCAACAAGTCACTCAACGAAACCCACGAACGCATCACGTTCTCGGAAAAATTTGCCTGCCCGGTTTCCGGTTTTACCATCGACGAGATCGAACCGCGGCTGTTTTCCTTCAACAACCCGTTCGGTGCCTGCCCGAAATGCGACGGTCTCGGCACCGAGCTGCGTTTCGAGGCCGACCTGGTGGTGCCCGACAAGAGCTTGTCCATGCGCCAGGGCTGCATCGTA
>CAYRLR010000077.1:0-2618 GCA_964424975.1 uncultured Anderseniella sp. | reverse complement strand
ACTACACCCAGACGCTGCAGGCCTTGTGCAAGCACTACAAGGCATCCATGTCGACGCCGTGGGAAGAACTCGACGATGATATCAAAGACGCAGTCCTGCTGGGCACCGGTGATGAGGAAATCACCTTTGTCTATGATGACGGTCTCAGGTCCTACAAGACGAAGAAACCGTTTGAAGGTGTCATCGGCAATATCGAACGCCGCTGGCGCGAAACTGATTCCAGCTGGGTACGGGAGGAACTGGCCCAGTTCCAGTCGGACTATCCGTGCCAGGCCTGCAATGGTTACCGGTTGAAACCGCAGGCACTGGCAGTGCGCATCAACGGACTGCACGTGGCACAGGTATCGCTGATGTCGATCCGCGCCGCCAATGACTGGTTCCACGAACTGTCCGACAAGCTCACACCGAAACAGCTCGAGATTGCCGCGCGCATTCTCAAGGAAATCCGCGAGCGGTTGAAATTCCTGGTTGATGTCGGCCTGGATTATCTCACGTTGTCACGCAAATCCGGCACCTTGTCGGGCGGGGAAAGCCAGCGCATACGCCTCGCATCACAAATCGGGTCGGGCCTGACCGGGGTTCTGTATGTGCTGGATGAACCATCGATCGGCCTGCACCAGCGCGACAATGCCCGTTTGTTGGAAACACTGGTGCATCTGCGCGACATCGGCAACACGGTGATCGTGGTCGAACATGACGAAGACGCCATCCGGTCGGCCGATTATGTTGTCGACATCGGCCCCGGTGCCGGCATTCATGGCGGCACCATCGTGGCAGAAGGCAGTGCTGAAGAAGTGATGGCCAACCCGGCGTCATTGACCGGCAAGTACCTGACCGGTGTCATGCAGGTGCCGACACCGGCCAAGCGCCGCAAGCTCAACAAGAAACGGCTCATCAAGGTATCCGGCGCGCGCGCCAACAATCTGAAAAACGTGTCGACAGAACTGCCCCTGGGGCTGTTCACCTGCGTGACCGGCGTGTCAGGCGGCGGTAAATCCACGCTGCTGATCGATACCGTCTACAAGGCGGCAGCACGCAAGCTGATGAAGGCACGCCAGATACCTGCAGTGCACGACAAGATTGAAGGGCTTGAACTGCTCGACAAGATCATCGACATCGACCAGTCGCCTATAGGCCGCACACCGCGCTCCAACCCGGCCACCTATACCGGCGCATTCACCCCGATCCGCGAATGGTTCGCCGCACTGCCGGAATCCAAGGCGCGCGGTTACGGTCCGGGCCGGTTTTCATTCAACGTCAAGGGCGGACGCTGCGAGACCTGCCAGGGTGACGGGGTCATCAAGATCGAGATGCATTTCCTGCCGGACGTCTACGTCACCTGCGATGCCTGCCACGGCAAACGCTACAACCGCGAGACCCTGGACATAACATTCAAGGACAAGTCCATCGCCGATATCCTCGACATGACAGTCGCCGAAGGGGCCGACTTTTTCCGCGCGGTTCCCGCCGTCCGCGACAAGTTGGTGACGCTTGAACGCGTCGGCCTTGGCTACATCAAGGTCGGGCAACAGGCCACCACCTTGTCGGGCGGCGAGGCACAGCGGGTCAAGCTCGCCAAGGAATTGTCCAAACGCGCCACCGGGCGCACGCTGTACCTGCTGGATGAACCGACCACCGGGCTGCATTTTCACGATGTAGCTAAGTTGCTGGAAGTGCTGCACGAACTGGTTGAGCACGGCAATACCGTGGTGGTCATCGAACACAATCTGGAAGTCATAAAGACCGCAGACTGGATCATCGACCTTGGACCTGAAGGCGGCGATGGCGGTGGTGAAATTGTCGCCGTGGGAACGCCTGAAGACGTGGCGCGCGTCGAGCGGTCCTATACCGGTCAATACCTGGCGCCGGTGCTGTCGCGTGGCAAACAGGCAGCAGCCGAATAGGCAGTCATGATTGCAGATCATGCCGTGCGCTGATATTGTAGGTCAAAACCGCACAATAACAGCAACCGCAATAAGTATTTCTCATGGCTATCGCACTTCGCAAAAACCTGCCCCCGACAAACGCCCTGGTGGTATTTGAAGCAGCCGGGCGGCACATGAACTTCACCCGCGCTGCAAAGGAACTGGATGTCACCCAGTCAGCAGTCAGCCGGCAAATCCAGTTGCTGGAAGACTATCTGGGCGTTTCAGTGTTTCAGCGGCAGTCACGGGGCCTGTCGCTGACCCGCGAGGGCGAACGCCTGCATCGCGCCGTGGGCATGGGACTGGAACATATTGCCAATGTCTCATCCGACCTGCGCCGCCAACCGGGGCCCGGAGAACTGACGGTTGCAACGTCGGTAGCGTTTGCGTCCTACTGGCTGATGGCGCGCATCGCCAAGTTCCGCGCTTCACATCCGGAAATCGACATCCGCCTGGTTGCCTCATCACCGGTATACGACCTGGCCAGTGAAGGCATCGACATCGCCGTGCGCTATGGCGCCGGTGAGTGGCCCGCGGCAGACGCCGTGCGACTGTTCGACAACGAAATCTGGCCGGTGTGTTCGCCCCGATACATGGAAAAATCCGCTCCAATCACCTCGGAATCCGACTTGCTGCGCCATTCACTGCTGCACCTCAACAAGTTTGACCGCAACTGGGTGACCTGGGACAGCT
>CAYRLR010000076.1:0-9096 GCA_964424975.1 uncultured Anderseniella sp. | reverse complement strand
CTTGATCGCTTCGCCGATCAGGCTTGCCATGGTGATGACACGGATATTGCGCGATACCCGCACCGCTTCAGTTGCCTGGATGCTGTCCGTCAGAACCAGTTGCTTGAGCTTGGAAGCCGTAATGCGCGCCACGGCCCCGCCGGACAGCACGCCATGGGTAATATAGGCCGACACATCCGATGCGCCTGCATCCAGCAGGGCTTCAGCCGCATTGCACAGTGTGCCGCCGGAATCGACAATGTCATCAACCAGAATGCAGGACATGCCCGAAACTTCACCGATGATATTCATGACTTCGGATACACCGGCACGTTCCCGACGCTTGTCAACGATGGCAAGTGGCGCCCCGATCCGCTTGGCAAGTGCGCGTGCGCGAACCACACCGCCCACGTCAGGCGACACAACGCACACTTCGGTGCCGGAAAACTTGTCCTTGTTGTCCTTGATATCGCGCACCATGACAGGTGCTGCGTATAGATTGTCGGTGGGAATATCGAAGAAACCCTGAATTTGCCCGGCATGCAGATCGATGGTCAGCACCCGGTCCGCGCCGGCACGCTCGATCATGTTGGCCACCAGCTTGGCTGAAATCGGTGTACGCGGTCCGGGTTTCCGGTCCTGCCGGGCATAACCGAAATACGGCACCACGGCCGTTACCCTCCTGGCTGAAGCCCGGCGCAACGCGTCGGTGATGATCAGCAGTTCCATTAAATGGTCATTGGTCGGAAACGATGTGGACTGCACCACGAACACGTCTTCCCCGCGGACGTTTTCCTGTATCTCGACAAACACTTCCATGTCGGCAAATCGCCGCACGGAGCACTTTGTCAAAGGAAGATTGAGATAGGCCGCAATGGCTTCCGCCAGTGGCCGGTTGGAATTACCCGAAACGAGTTTCATTGCGACATTGCCCTGTGACGCGGGTTCCCGATTTTGTTGAGCACGGGAATTCCAGCTGATCCAGCCCTTGTGACAAGTTTCTTACAACCTTGAACGGCTCTCTGCCAACCACCGATTTCCGCAATTCCACATGAACATGACAGATTCCGCAGACTAATGCCGCCTTATTGACTGCGCACCTGTTCAACAAGATTGAAAATGCCTTCGGCAGCGGCCTCTGCTGCGTAGCTGGCAGTTTGCCCCCAGCCCTTGTTGAGAGAGCCGGCCGGCACGTCATTGGCCTGCCGCACGGTCCCGAGCACCTTGCCTGTCGGCAGCGTGACGGCCCACGCAAGCTTCACCTGTTGCACACCTGATTTGGGTGCAGTAAGCGCCACCCGGCCGGAAATCGCCAAAGTTGACTTTCCAGGCTTTTTCACCACGGGCCAGCCCGCCTGTCGCAGCACCTTTCGCATGGCAATGAACAGTTCGTCATTTCCGCGACCCGGCGAGCCCGTCACCCCGATAAGTGCCACCTGGTCGATACCGCCGCCGGCACTCCTATCAGCCAGCGTCGCCATGCTCGCCAGGTCGGTTTTCGCATCCGGTGCGGGTCGTGCCGTGGCCAGCCGCTGGTGGTCGGGAACCTGTATTGAGGGTTTCAGCAGCGACGCTTTGCTTGACCCTCTGGATACCTTGGTCTCCGCCATCGTTGCGACTGGTGCGCGGACCTCATCTGTTTCACCCATCAGTTCCTCAAGCGTGGTCACCCCGGCACTGCGCAAACGGTCTTGCGCCTGCTTCTGTGCAGCCACAGTCAGCCGCTGGTCGAGTTGCTCAGGTGAAAGTGTATAGAGCTCGTCCGGCGTGATTGACGCCGTCGCAAACGGAGACCCGGGTCCATAGTAGGTCTCCAGATCAAATTCCTTTTCCGCGTCGGGACCAGCCTCCGCATATGTGTGGGTCGGCGGCAGCACACCCGCCTGTCTGACCTTGAACCCCAGTTGTGCAAGCCGGGTCGACAGGCTCTCGGCTGTGACCGAAGCAATACGTTTCAAGATGATGTCTGATACGCCCGCCCACGGATCGGCGTTGGGTGCCGCCACCAGTTCCTGCCCGTTGATCGTATGCAGTTCACCACCGGTATTGCCGGTCAGGGACCATGCGTAGATGATTCGAACTCCACCGCCTTCAAACACCGCCTGGAAATTACCTGCCAGTTGATAGCCGTCGGAAAAATTGCCCTGCACTATGGCGATGTCGCGCTGACCTGCCTCATCGGCCAGCGCATCGGCCAGCACACCGGCTCTTTCCGGCGGCACACCGTTCATCGAAATGATGGCGATGGTGGGTGGTATGCGGCCTGAACCACCACCCAGTGAGGATTGCGCAAATGGCTGGCTGGGATTTGCCGCACACGCTGCGAGCAATATCAGTGTGGCCAGCAGCGCAGCAATACCTGCCACTGTCCGCGCCCATCCATGATTGTCCGATACCCGCATCATACTCCAGCCTGCCCATCACTCCAACCGGCACAATGTGCCTCAACCTCGCCCTGCACTGCAAGACGCCAACAAGTCTCAGTGAGGCCGGCGATACTGGATGAAGGGCGTCTTGCTGCCAACCTTGTCGTACAAGATGCGGCCATTGTAATTGTACTCCTGGGTTGCCCAATAGGTGCGCGTGGCCCGTTTGGTGTCAGCCGCATCATACACTGCATTTATCAAGGCACGCCCTGCCCCGCTGCCGCGTACGGCCGGATCCACAAACAGATCTTCCAGATAGCAGTAGACCGACGGCGACCAGGTAGACCGGTGAAACACATAGTGGGTAATGCCATCGATGCGGCCATCCTCGTTGACGGCGACCAGACCGGAAGGATCCCACTCGCCATCGCCCAACAGGCGTTCAAATGTCAGCTCGATGGTGGTTTCCGGCACGCTGGCTTCATAAAACTGCAGATAGCCGTCAAACAATTCCCGCCAACGCGGTTTGTCGCCTGCCTGCAACGCTCGAACTGAGTAGGCCATGTGGGTTCCTATCTGACGATCATTTTCAACGGAAATTTGGACACCGGTTCCGGCGCGCCTCGCCCGGTAATGTAGGTACGAGCCAGCGTCATTGCCGTATTGGTTGTGGAGTCTACAAGGATCATGTGAGCAAAAAACGTCATGTTTGCCTTGATCGCGAAATCGTTGCCGCTGAAGAACATCGGCGTGTCCATCCAGCTCGGTGTAAACTTGGCCCCCAGCGAATAACCGCATGCATTGAGCCGGGCATGTTTGAGGCCATGGTCATCCATGACGCGGGCATGGGCATCGAACACATCGCCGGCCGTCCTGCCGGGCTTCATGACGTCTTCAACGGCTTTGAGGGCTTCCAATGCCGCTGCATGCATCTTCACGTGCTGCTTCTTCGGCTCGCCAACAATGAAGGTGCGCATGTAGGCCGCATGATAGTGCCGGTAGACGCCGGCAAATTCCAGCGTCAGTTGATCGCGCTTCGACAGCTTGCGCCGGCCGGACTTGTACCGGCACAAAAGCGCATCACGGCCTGAACCGATGATGAATTCGTTGGCTGGATAATCGCCACCGCCTGAAAAAATCGCCGCATGTTGTGCAGCCAGTATGTCGCCTTCGTCGGCACCGGCACGGGTCGCTTCAATGGCAGCCTTCAGAGCAGCATCGCCCAACTTGCCTGCCTTGCGTACATATTTCAGTTCCGCCTCGGACTTGACGCTGCGGATGGCGTCCACCAGTCGCGATGCATCCTGCAGGTGACACCAGCCGTCAAGCGCAGCATCAACCGCCAGTCCATTCGAGTGCACCAGCCCATAGGACTCGTTTTCGATGCCCAGCTTCTTGCCCTTCGCACCGACACTGTCCAGCATGTCGCGCAACTGGCTTGCCGGCTGCGCACCAGCCTCATCTGTCCATATCCGGATGTCTTCAATGGTTGAAGTGTGCTGTGCCTGGCGCAGATCCGCAGACCGGGTCAACAGGGCTATCTTGCCGTCCGCGCCAAGATACAGACACTGGAAGAAACAGAACCCGAACGTATCGTAACCGGTGAGGTAATACATGGATTCCTGCTGAAACATCAGCAGTCCGTCGAGGCCGCGCGCAGCCAGTTCCCTGATGACCTTTTTTTGCCGTGCCCGGTATTCCCTGATTTCAAAATGCAGCGCCATGACCTGTCATTATCCCTTGATGCAAATAGCTGAAAGTTGGCGTCCATAGTCGGCTTCGCCGCGATGAACCGAACGCCGATACGAGAAGAACCGTTTCTCATCCGCATAGGTGCACAGTGCGGTATCTTCGATGCAGGCCAGGTCCAGATCGTCCAGGCGTGAGCGCACAAACCCGGGCAAATCGAACATGAAGTGTGCCGGTTTGTGCGCAGGAAGGAAGAACCGCTCCCAGGCTGCATCGCGTTCGACGAACCGCGCCTGGTATTCCGGCCCCACTTCATAGTTCAACTGGCTGATGGTCGGACCGATCGCAGCATGAATATCCCGCGCGCCCAGTTGCTTCATGCGCGCAACAGTTGACGCCAGTATGCCGCCGATGGCGCCTTTCCATCCGGCATGGGCTGCGCCGACAACCCGGCCGTCACCGGAACTGAACAGCACCGGAGTGCAGTCGGCCGTCAGGATAGCCACAGCGATTCCGGGCCTGTCGGTCACCACCGCATCGCCTTCCGGCGGCTGGCGCACATCCCAGGGTTTTTCGGCAAACACGGCATCTGAACTGTGCCACTGGTGAATGGTGAGCAGTTGCGCGACATTCACGCCCAGTTTCGCGGCCATCCGGCGCCGGTTCTCGCTGACATTTGCAGCATCGTCATCGGAACCGTAGCCGGCGTTCAATGAGCCGTAGATGCCGTCTGACACACCGCCCTGGCGAGTGAAAAATCCATGCGTTATCGCTTTCATGGAAGTCAGGCTGGAGGTTTCGATCATGCTGGCTCCACATTGAACGGCGCAGGTTTGGGCATGTCGGGATGGGTGACGGCCAGCACCTTGAACAATTGCCCCATCTGGTTGCCGGAAACCAGCCTTTGGGCTCCCTTTGCCAGGCGAATGCGCTGCCGGGCGTCAGCGCGCGCGCGCAACATCTCCTCGCGCTCCTTCAGACCCATCTTGATCAGGAAATCACCTTGCATGACCGGACCATAGGGCTTGGCTCCATCAGCGGTTACCGCCCCTGTCAATGCTTCGAAATCCACATGCGAGGTAACATCAGCTTCACCGGGTTGAGCCAGAACGTCGGCAAACTGATGCTTGCGAATGGCCTGCAGTGTATCGCCTGCAGCAGAGTGCATGTGGCCGTAATCGATAATAAGGGCTGCCCCCATATGCGTGGTAATGCGCCGGCCGATCTCGCGCGCGACGGCATCGCGCACAGGCGAAAACTCGACGATGTCACCATCCTCCGCGCTGCCTGCCCAGGACGGCACCAGGGCAGGCGCCACGCGGTCACTTGCAAGGCCGAACGCCAACTTGCCGTCCCCCGTCAGTCCGACAACCCGTTCATGCCATTGCCCCGCCTGTTTCTGCAGTTGGCTGATCGGCAAGGCATCGAAAAACTCATTTGCAATGATCAGCGATTGCCCGTCGGGAACATCTTCCAGCCGCTCATGCCAGGTGGCTTCGATCCCGGCGCGTTTGAGGGTTTCAGCCTGTATGATCTTCAACGCCGGCGACATTTCCACCAGGTGGATCTTCATGCCTTCGCGCAAGCCTGGCATCACCGAACACGCGCGAACCAGGTCGGCCAGCAATGTGCCCCTGCCCGGCCCCAGTTCAATGAGATTCCATTCTGCCGGTGCGTCCATCATCTGCCAGCCGGCAGCGCACCATATGCCGATCAGCTCGCCGAACATTTGCGATACTTCAGGTGCGGTTATGAAATCTCCGGCGCGCCCGAACGGATCGCGGCCCATATAGTAGCCGTGACTTTCATGTCCCAGCGCCAGCGCCATATACCGGTCGACCGGCATCGGCCCGTCAACCGCAATCATCTGCGCAATGATCTTGCCAAGCGCGCTCTGGCGCTCACCTGTATCCGTTTTCTGCCTGCTCATGCTGCGCTCCCGGAATTCGAACCACTTGACCGCGACAACAACCAGATACCGACACCCAGCAGCGGCAATGACAATATCATGCCCATTGTGACCCAGCCGCCGGAGAGATAACCGATATGGGCATCGGGTTCACGCGCAAATTCCACTATGATACGCGATAGCGCATATCCTGTTGCAAACACCCCGGAAGCCACACCGGGACGTGGCAGACATTTCAGTCCATGGGTGGCAAACCGAACCGCCGCGAACAGCACAATACCCTCGAGGCCCGCTTCATAGAGCTGGCTCGGGTGGCGCGGCTCCAGGCCGCCACCGGGAAATACCATGGCCCACGGCACATCCGTCACCTTGCCGTACAATTCCGCATTGATGAAGTTTGCCAACCGGCCCAGGAACAGGCCGATCGGGACGCTGGCAGCCCCCAGGTCGAGCAATTGCCACATGCCGATGCCATTGCGGCGACCGTAGAAATAACATGCAACAACCACGCCCAGAAACCCGCCATGGAATGACATGCCGCCATTCCACATCTGCAAGATCTCCGCCGGGTTATGAAAGAAATAGGCCGGGTTATAGAACAACACATAACCAAGCCTGCCCCCCAGCAGCACACCAAGCGTTGACCACAACAGCAAATCATCAAGCTGCATCGGCGATGTATGTGGTCTGGACCCCGGCCACAGGGCCTCATTGGTCACCAGCCGCTTGGCATACCAGATAGCTGCCATCAGGCCGACGACATAGGCCAGCGCGTACCAGCGGATCACCACCGGACCAAGCGAGACCGCCACCGGATCTATTATCGGGAAAGGAACGGCAAACAAGGTGGGCATGAAAGGACCGCCGATTGGGTTGCGTTTTTGATTGACCATACAGGGTCCCAGACCCTGGAGGCTTGCGAAAGCCAGCACTACACCCTACCTAGAGGATAGCACTCCCGTTTCCAACAGCCGAGATACCCGTACCATGACAAGACCGTCCTCACGTTTCTTTGACGAACTAGCCAAGGTAATGACCAACGCCGCCGGTGCAGCACAAGGCGCCCGTCGCGAAGTGGACAATCTGGTCAAGGCCCAGATCGAGCGGGTTCTGGCAGACATACAGGTCGTGCAACGTGAAGAATTTGACGTTGTACGCGACATGGCCAGCATGGCACGCACGGAAAACGAGGCATTGCGCACCCAGATAGCGGCTCTCGAAGAACGGCTCGTCGCGCTGGAGTCAAAACCGGCCACGGCTGCCAAAAAGAAACCTGCTGCCAAGTCTTCCACCGCCAAGAAGTGAGTTCTGTGCCCTGAATTATGGTTTATCCCCCTTGCGGTGTGGAGGAATCATCGCTTATGGCCGCTGACTCTTGCGACGCAGACGAACATTCGTCAATTTCCGTACATGACCTGATTCGTCGCCTCTGGCGGCGAACCAGTACTTGAGCGGCATGCTGCCGGGCGGGATTCTCGCTCGCAGACAAGATGCCCGGGTACCGGAAGGTCGTGCAACTTCATGCGTTCATGAGAACGCTGGTTGCCTTGGGAGCGATGGATATGACAGCGGCGCAGGCGATAAAGCATGATCTGGTACATCCACTGGAGACCGTGGAGCTGTTGGCTTCGCGCCATGACTGGTTCGTTGACCGGTCCGCCGATGACGAGATCAACATGATCGTTGCCGGTTCATGGACGGACCTGCATTTGTCACTCAACTGGAACAGCCAGCTTGAAGGCCTGCATCTGGCCTGTTCATTTGACATGAAGGTACCTCAGGGCAGACGCGATGAAGTCATCCGGCTCGTGGCACAGATCAACGAACAGCTTTTCTTTGGCCACTTTGATGTCTGGCGCAATGAAGGATCATTGATGTTCCGCAATTCGCTGCTGCTGACCGGCCAGGCTGATCTCGGCGAAGCCCAGTGTGAAGCGCTGGTTCATACGGCACTTGACGCTTGCGAGCGGTATTTCCCGGCATTCCAGTTTGTCATCTGGGCCGGCAAGTCAGCAGACGAAGCCATCCAGTCCAGCCTGCTGGAAACAGTCGGAGAGGCCTGAGCCATGTCTGCTGCACCAAACCTCACAGGGCGTCTGGTTCTTATCGGTGCCGGCAAAATGGGCACGGCAATGCTGCAAGGCTGGCTCGAGGCCGGCGTCAGAGGCGATCAGGTGACAATTTTTGACCCTGCTCCGCCGCCGGAAACCATGGCAGTGATTGCGCAGCACTCGATCAGTCACAATCCATCACTGGACAGTATCAGTGATATCGAGGCCATTCTTGTCGCCGTAAAACCCCAAATGGTGGACGAGGTACTGCCGGCCATGGCAAGTCTCGCCAGCGGCAAACCTCTGGTTGTGTCTGTTGTGGCAGGCAAGACAATTGCCGCCTTCCGGGAGCACTTTGGAAAAGACACGCCGGTCATCCGTACAATTCCCAACACGCCTGCCGCGGTCGGTCGCGGTATTACCGCCATGGCGGCTAGTGACGGTGTCTCGCCGGATCAGTCCAGGCTGGCAACCGCGCTTCTGGCATCGCTGGGCGAAGTGGTCACGGTACCTGACGAAGCCATGATTGACGCGTGTACCGCCATTTCAGGTTCGGGACCTGCCTATATCTTTTACATGACAGAATGCATGACCGCCGCGGCGATGGAACTGGGCCTGCCAGCCGATATCGCGGAACAACTGGCGCGCGCCACTGTTGCAGGTGCCGGTGAACTGATGCGCGCAACCGGCACGCCGGCCGGTGTTCTTCGCGAAAACGTCACCTCGCCCAAGGGAACAACCTATGCAGCGCTTCAGGTTCTCATGGCTGATCACGACGGCATGAAGCAATTGATGATCAGGGCAACGGCCGCGGCAGAAAAGCGCTCCCGCGAACTGGCTGGATAATACCAAAGGAACTGACTATTGACTCATTTGATGGCGTCAAATCCGTTCATTCTGGCAGGCGCGGTGCGCAGCGCGATGCGGTGTATCGGGCAAGCGCCGCAACGCACCAGATGGACGGATTTGGCCCACCGAAGGCTGGTTTTTCACGCCCGCTGATCGTCGTTATGCTCCACTTGTGGTCAACCAGACCAAGGCGTGAACCATGCCTAGCCAGCAAACGCGAAAAATCGGTCAAATGGGTCAATAGTCAGTTCCT
>CAYRLR010000075.1:0-9197 GCA_964424975.1 uncultured Anderseniella sp. | reverse complement strand
GAAACGTTCCGTCATTCCTAGGTGCAATGCTAATTACCCGTTCGCATCTTATAACACAGATTGTTCAGGTAATGGAATTGCTGAACAACACCTCTTCAGAATTTGTGCTGGTTACTGAAGATGGCGAGATCAAGGGAATGATCACGCTTGCCGACGTGCTGGACCTGCTGCTTCATGCCGTGAGTGAGCACGATGAACCCGCGGCCGACAACACGCAAGAACCAGCGACTGCCGCCAAGGCAAGCCCGCCAGTGGGAACCACGCCACACGCACCGGCTATTGCCCCGGCACGACCGGTGCAGGAAGCTATCAGAACCTCGGCCTGACATCGGGAAGTCTATTTTTTGCCGTATGTCGCTTCCGGGTCTATTTTTCGCACATTGTCGATTGTCGTGAGGCTGCGGTCCGCATTCACCTGCCGGTAGAAACAGGTAGCGCGCCCAGTGTGACATGCAGCCCCGTCACCTGCTACGCGTACTTCCAGAACCAGCACATCCTGGTCACAGTCGGTTCGGACGCGTACAACATGTTGCAGTTGCCCGGATGTCTCACCCTTCTTCCATAGCGACTTGCGAGAGCGTGAATAATAATGCGCCAGGCCTGTGTCGAGGGTAAGCGCCAAGCTTTCCCGGTTCATGAATGCGAACATCAAGGGGGCATTTGTGGTGGCATCAATCGCCATGGCGGCAATCAGGCCAGCATCGTCGAATCGGGGTGCAAACACATTGCCTTCCTCGACATCTTCCACGGCGGCCTGGGAGGGAAACTGTATATCAGTCAAGCGAGTTCCCCCGGCAGTTGCACGATGTGTCAGTCGGGTTTGCGGTACCGCACCATTTCCATGAAGCGTGCCTGCATCGCCGGGAGCGTTTTGAAGTCACCGGTGAAGCGCGTGGTCAGCGTGGAAGCATCACGCTTCTGCACACCGCGCATGGACATGCAGTTATGGACAGCCTCGACCATTACAGCGACACCGCGCGCATCGAGTTGAGTGTCAATGGCATGGACAATCTGGGCAGTCAGGTTTTCCTGGGTCTGCAAACGGCGCGAGAAGACTTCGACAACGCGGGCCAGCTTCGACAGGCCCACAACGCCATTATTCGGCAGGTAGGCAATATGGACATGGCCCTGGAATGGGACCATATGGTGCTCGCAATGGGAGAAAAACTCGATATTCCGCACCAGTACAATGTCGTCATAGCCGCCGACATCTGCAAACGTGCGCTGCAATGCCTCGCGACCGTCCGACTGGTAGCCTGAAAACAATTCTCCATAAGCCTTCAGGACCCGCCTTGGCGTGTCCAGCAGACCTTCGCGATCTGGATCATCACCCGCCCATGCGATCAAGGTGCGCACGGCTGCAAGAGCCACTTCTTCAGACGGCTTTTCTATGGCCGGGCCTGACCCGATATCCGGCTTTGCAGCACTTATGTGTTTAACGACAGCGTCCATTCGGGCCTCAATACAGTCTTGCAGGGTCAGGGCTAAATACATTGATTTAACGCTGGTTTGTCCGTTCAGGTTCACTCAACTTGCAGCTGAATTGCCAAAACAGCAATTGAGTGTTCGGTCTTAGCATAAGCTTCGCCAGAATCCAAAAAAGAGATTGTGGCGGGTGGTTTACATAATCATGGTTCGCGGACAGGATATGGTTGAAAGAGACTGGTAATACAAGCGAGTTCGACCCATATTGACTGCTGCCATGATAAATGACGTCTACAACAAGCAAATTCTTGGATTTGCAGCCGATATTCCCCGCCTGGGCAGACTGCCTGCGCCGCAGGGCACGGCTGTCGCCCATTCAAAACTGTGTGGTTCCAAGGTGACAGTTGACCTGGTGCTGGAAGACGGTGTGGTCTGTGATTTTGCCCATGATGTGAAAGCGTGTGCGCTGGGGCAGGCGTCTTCGTCCATCATGGCGCGCCATGTTGTCGGCTCCACACCCGATGAATTGCGTGCGCTTCGTGACCAGATGTACAACATGCTGAAAGACAACGGTCCGTCGCCAGATGGCAAGTGGGCTGATCTTGAAGCTCTGTCGCCCGTGCGTGATTTCAAGGCGCGTCATGCGTCTACCCTTTTGACTTTCGACGCTGTGTGCACCGCAATTGACATGGCGGAAGGCAAATCGGCTGAGGGCAAGGTCCGGTCAGCCTGATTTTTTCTCCGGTTGCGGCGGTGACGGGAACCGGGAGGTTTTTTCCAGCACGTTGAGGTCCTTGTGATTGCGCATGTACTGTTCTGATGCATCACGCAAGGGCTGGTAGTCCCATGGATACCAGTCGCCTTTTCGCAGAGCCTGCCAGACAGCAAGCCTCACCAACTGGCTTTCCTTGATTTCGGCTTCCAGTTTTGACGGGTTCCAGCGCGCGGCTGCCATTGACCTGAACTTGCGCACAAGTGCGCCGTGGTCGGGATGGCCGGCAAGATTGGTCTGCTCAAGCGGGTCTTTTGCAAGGTCGAACAATTGATCCGGGTCCGGTCTCGATGCGGTGTATTTCCAATTTCCCTGCCGGATCATGAACAGCGGTGCCAGGCAGCCTTCTGCTGTCAATTCGGCGTAGATCGCGTGCTCGGGGTTTTCCGAGCCACCTTCAAGCAGGGGCAGCAGCGAGTGCCCGTCCAGCGTCGCAGCATGATCTTTTCGCCCGGCGATGTCGCTCAGGGTCGGCACTATATCAAGCAGTGATGTGGGTTGCGCGATCCGGCGCGCCTCATACCGGCCCGGCGCATACACGATCAGCGGGACCCGGGCGGAATGCTCCATGAAGCTCATCTTGTACCACAGGCCACGCTCGCCCAGCATGTCTCCGTGGTCGGACGTGAACATGATGATGGTGTCATCGCTCAGTCCGCAATCGTCCAGAGTATCCAGAATCTTGCCGACATGATCGTCAAGATACGAGATGTTGGCGTAGTAGGCGCGCCGGGCATTGCGGATGTCCTGATCGGAAATGTCATAGTCATCCATGGCCGACACCTTCCACAATCGCTGGCTGTGCGGGTCCATGTCGTCATAGGCAATGGCCGGGGTAAGTGGTGCGTCTATGTCAGCATCCGAATACAGGTTCCAGTATTTTGCGCGCGCTGCGTAGGGATCATGCGGATGGGTGAACGAGGCGACCAGGCAGAACGGGCGCTGTTCCGGGTTGCGCGCATAATCGTATATGCGCCGGCAGGCCTGGAAGCCCACTTCATCGTCATATTCAAGCTGGTTGGTCTGCTCGGCGATGCCTGCCTGCTTGACCGAGAGCAGGTTGTGATACCACCAGTCCACGCGCTCCTGCGGCTTGCGCCAGTCCGGGGTCCAGCCAAAATCTGCCGGGTAAATGTCGGTTGTCAGGCGTTCCTCAAAACCGTGCAACTGGTCGGGGCCGACAAAATGCATCTTGCCGGACAGGCAGGTTCGATAGCCCTCGAGCCGCAGGTAATGGGCAAAGCTCGGGGTCTGCGAGGCAAACTCGGCTGCGTTGTCATAGACCCGGTTGCGGGACGGTAATTGTCCCGACATCATGGCCGCGCGCGCCGGGGCACACAGCGGGCTGGGGGAGTAGAAATTCTCGAAAACGACGCCAGCTTTGGCCAGCCGGTCGATGTTCGGGGTCTTGACCACGCCATGTCCGTAGCACGACAGAAACAGTGCCGACAGCTGATCCACCATGATGAGCACAATGTTGGGTTTGTTTTCAGGCATGGCGAGTTCCTATATGTAGTGGTGTATGCCGAGCGTCACGATAACGCTCGAACACGGAGCAATAGATTGAAAGACCGACCGTTTCCAGTGAAGCCGCGACAAGGCCTCGTGGCATCGGCAATGCTGATACTCATTCGTGGCTATCAACTGAGCCTGTCATATTTTTTCGGGCGCACCTGCCGGCACCTGCCAACCTGCTCCAGCTATACCATGGAGGCAATCTCGGTTCACGGTGCATGGGCCGGGTTCTGGCTCGGGTTTTTCAGGATATCCCGCTGTCATCCGTGGGGCACGAGCGGATTTGACCCGGTGCCGGACAAGCTTGAGCGTGCCGGATTGAAATTTTGGCGTTATGCCCGCTTGACTAAGCCGCCCGATAACGGGCAATAAGTTGCAAATTGCGCAGACGCTCGCGCAACCAAACCACAATCAGTCAGCTTACCTGCGTTTGTATGCAGAGAGTGAGCAAGAGGTGACGAAAATGATTTCCCTGACATTTCCCGATGGATCCGTTCGCCAGTTCGAGGCAGGCACAAGCGGGCGCGACGTCGCCGGCTCGATAGCCAGGTCTCTGCAGAAGAAGGCCGTCGCAATCATGCTGGACGGCAAGCTTGCCGATTTGTCCGATCCGATTGGCGCAGATGCGCAATTCAAGATCATCACCCGCGAGGATGCGGATGCGCTGGAACTGATCCGGCATGATGCAGCTCACGTGATGGCTGAAGCAGTGCAGGAACTTTGGCCAAAAACCCAGGTCACCATCGGGCCGGTCATCGAGAACGGCTTCTTTTACGATTTCAAACGCGAAGAACCGTTCACAACGGAAGATTTGCCGGTCATCGAGAAGAAGATGCGTGAGATCATTCAGCGCAACAAGCCGTTTACCAAGGAAATCTGGTCGCGTGACAAGGTCAAGCAGGTGTTCGACGACAAGGGCGAGGCCTACAAGGTCGAACTGGTCGATGCGATTCCGGACGAACAGGATCTCAAAATCTACTACCAGGGCGACTGGTTTGACCTGTGCCGCGGGCCGCATATGGCCTCCACGGGACAGATCGGCACTGCCTTCAAGCTGATGAAGGTGGCTGGTGCGTATTGGCGCGGCGACAGCAATAATGAAATGCTGACGCGCATTTACGGCACGGCGTGGGCAAGCCAGGCAGATCTCGACAATTACCTGATGATGCTGGAGGAGGCTGAAAAACGCGACCATCGCAAGCTGGGCCGCGAAATGGACCTGTTCCATTTCCAGGAAGAAGGCCCCGGCGTTGTGTTCTGGCATGCCAAAGGCTGGCGCATGTTCCAGAGCCTGGTCAACTACATGCGGCGCAGGCTGGATGCGCAAGGCTATGAAGAAGTCAACGCACCGCAGATACTGGACAAGGCGCTGTGGGAAACTTCTGGCCACTGGGGCTGGTACAAGGAGCACATGTTCGTCACCGAGACGGAAGATGACCGGGTGTTTGCGATCAAGCCGATGAACTGTCCGGGCCACGTCATGATCTTCAAGCATGGTCTCAAGTCTTATCGGGAGCTGCCTGTAAAATACGCCGAATTCGGAAACGTGCATCGCTACGAACCGTCTGGTGCGCTGCATGGCCTGATGCGGGTGCGTGGCTTTACGCAGGATGATGCGCACGTGTTTTGCACAGAAGAGCAAATGGCGTCCGAGTGCATGCGGATCAATGACCTGATTCTGTCGACCTACGCGGATTTCGGATTTGACGAGATCACGGTGAAGCTGTCGACAAGGCCGGAAAAGCGGGTCGGATCCGACGAGAACTGGGATCATGCCGAACAGGTCATGGGCGAAGTGCTGGAGCAGATAAAGGCTCAATCCAAGGGCAAGATCAAAACCGAAATCAATCCGGGCGAGGGCGCGTTTTACGGTCCGAAGTTCGAGTATGTGCTGCGCGATGCCATCGGTCGTGACTGGCAATGCGGCACCACCCAGGTCGACTTCAACCTGCCGGAACGCTTCGGGGCATTTTACATCGACCGGGATTCCGAGAAGAAGCAACCGGTGATGATCCATCGCGCCATATGCGGTTCCATGGAACGGTTCCTCGGCATTCTGATCGAGAACTATGCCGGGCACATGCCGTTGTGGTTTGCACCTGTGCAGGTGGTGGTTGCCACCATTACGCAGGACGCCGATGCATATGGTCAGCAGGTGGCCGACAAGCTCAAGAAGGCAGGACTGCAGGTCAACACCGATTTCCGCAACGAGAAGATCAACTACAAGGTGCGTGAGCACTCGCTCGCCAAGGTGCCGGTGATCCTGGTATGCGGCAACCGGGAAGCCGAGGAAGGCACAGTCAACGTGCGCCGGCTTGGTTCGCGCGACCAGACGTCGATGACGCTGGACGAGGTTACGACTGCGCTGGTTGACGAAGCCACGCCACCGGACGTCAAGCGCGTGAACGCGACCTGACGGATTGGACCTTGCAGTGGCCGGGCAGCACCATGGCTGCTGCGGCCCAGCTGTTTTCTATCGGATTTGACGAGTCCGCCTGCGTGGTTGCTCGGTGTCCGGCTTGTCCTGAGCTAGTCCGGCGTCGGCGTCGGTTGCAAACAGGTCGCTGAGTTCCTGGGCATGACGGCGGGCACTGTCAGCCATTTTTTGCACATCGGAATAGTGCTCGTAATCATCATAGAGCCTGGCTCTGTCACCCGCTGCGAACGCCTTGATGGTTCGATTGGCCTCTTCGCGGCCAAGGCCTGATTCAAGCAGGACGCGACGTGACATCTCGAGTGCCGACAGGAACGTCTCGCGCATGATGTGTTCAACGCCGTGGTCCATGAGCCTGTGGACATGGTTGCGATCTCTGGCGCGGACGTAGATTGGCAGGTCGGGATACTTGCTGCGGACCAGTTCGACGATTTTCAATGAGGCATCCGGATTGGACACGCACACTACAAATGCCCGTGCCTTGCTGACCTGGGCAGCATCGAGAATGTCCTGGCGCGATGCATCGCCGAAATAGACCTTACCGCCAAACCGGCGCACGATTTCAATCTGGCTTGGATCACCGTCCAGCGCGGTGAATGGAATTTTGCGTGCCGCCAGAACACGCGCGATAATCTGACCGAAACGTCCCAGGCCGGCGATAACCACATGCCCGCCCTGGTCGGGCATATCGTCGTGGGGGCCTGTGCTGTGCGTGACGGGAGCAGCGCGCGCCGAGTACCAGCCTTCTATCAGCATGATAATCGGGGTTGCCACCATGGTGAGGGTGACCACCACGTTGATCATCGAGGCGAAATCTCGCGTGATGACATACGCAGCGACAGCAGTTGCTGTCAGTACGAAGGCAAATTCACCGCCCTGCGACAGGGCGCAGGCGAACCTGCGCGCGCTTTTCGTATTCAGACCGAAGTATTTGCCGGTAACGAAAAGCACAATGGCCTTTGTGGCTATCAGGATCAGCGCGGCCAGGATGAGGGTGCCGGGCTGCTCGGTGATCAGCCGAAGATCCAGCGACATGCCGACGGCGACGAAGAACATGCCGAGAAGTAGCGATTCAAACGGTTTGATGTCGGCTTCGATCTCGTGCCGGTAAACCGAGTCAGCCAGCAAGGCGCCGGCGATAAATGCACCCAGGGCAGGCGACAGGCCGGCGCTGTCCATGATGATAGCGATGACCACGATCGTAAGCAGGGCAAATGCCGTCATCGCCTCGGAAACGCCCGTCTTGGCGATCAGGTGGAATACAAAGCCGAGGACATACCGGCCAGCCAGTATAACGAAACAGATGGCCCCCAGCGCCTTGGTGGCGCCATACCAGGTCATGGTGGCTTGCTCGCCGCCGCTGACGGCCAGCAAGCCGACAAAGGCGATCATCGGTATGGCGGCAATGTCCTGAAACAGCAGGACCGCAAAGCCCAGTCGTCCATGGCGGTGTTCCAGTTCGCCCTGTTCTTTCAGCACCTGCAGAACCATGGCGGTTGATGACAGCGAAAGTGCCAGTCCCGTAAACAATGCAATCCGCCAGCCATACTGGGCAGCGATCATCATGGCGAACAGGATCACGGCCGAAACGAGAACCTGGGTTCCGCCCGCGCCGATCACGGATTTACGCATGGCGAACAGGCGTTGTGGCCGCAATTCAAGTCCGATCAGGAACAGCAGCAGGATGACGCCGAATTCAGCGACATGCAGCATCTTCTCGGCATCGGTGAATATGCGAAGCACGTAAGGTCCGATAATGACGCCGGCGAACAGATAACCCAGGACCGCGCCGATACGGAAATATTTGGCCAATGGTGCAATCAGGGCGGCTGACGCCAACAAAACGGCAACCTGAAACAGACTGATATTGCCCAAATACACATCCTCCACATAATGTGCTGCCATGTTGGCGTATATGGAGTGCTTCGACCAGTCTGAAAGTGGAGATTCGTTGATTATGAGCAGGTTTGATTGTGACGATCCGGTCCCCGGAGACAAGCTGTCGTGCGATGCCATTGAACACATCATCATACCGCGGGCGCGCGACATAGGTGACTTTGAGGTGCGCCGTGCCCTGCCGTCGGCACGGAAACAGATGATCGGACCGTTCATATTTTTTGACCAGATGGGGCCCGCAAGGCTTGGGGCAGGCAAGGGAATTGATGTCCGGCCGCATCCGCATATCGGCCTGTCCACGGTTACATGGCTGTTCGAAGGTCAGATTTTCCATCGCGACAGTCTCGGTGTCGAACAGGCGATTGATCCCGGTGCGCTCAACTGGATGCGGGCCGGCCGCGGGATCGTGCACTCGGAACGCACAGCGCCTGAAGAACGTGCCAGTGAGAAAAACCTGTACGGCATCCAGTCCTGGGTGGCGCTGCCAAAGGATCAGGAAGAAGTCGATCCGGGGTTCTGGCACCATGCTTCCATTGATCTGCCGGTCATTACCGACGGTGGCGTGATGTTGCGGGTGATCGCCGGTAGCATGTTCGGTGAAACCTCTCCGGTCAAAACCCACTTGGAGATGTTCTACGGCGAAGCCGTGATGCATCCGGGTGCCACGATGCCATTGCCGCCGGTTCACGAGGAACGCGCAATCTATGTTGTTTCCGGCCAGATACGCATTGCCGGTGATCTGTTCGAGGGTGGGCAATTCCTGGTTTTGCGGGCCGGTTATCCGATCACAATCGTGGCGGTGAAAATTGCACGCATCATGGTGCTGGGCGGCGAACCGATGGACGGGCCACGCCATATCTGGTGGAACTTCGTGTCGTCATCAAAAGAGCGGATTGAACTGGCCAAACAGGAATGGCGCTCGGCAAAGTTCGACATAGTTCCAGGCGATGCCGAAGATTTCATCCCGTTGCCGGTGCGCTAGGGTCAGGGCGAGGATCAATCGCCGGCGCGCACCCTGGTACGTCTGCCTGCCTCGATAAAGACGGTGCGGGAGTTGTCTCCACTGGTATAGACATAGCGACCAGGTGCCAGTGTGAGTATGTCCGCACCGGACCCCGATGCATGCCAGGTGTGGTCGGTGCTGTTAACCGACCA
>CAYRLR010000074.1:6068-9202 GCA_964424975.1 uncultured Anderseniella sp. | reverse complement strand
TGGCTGCCTACATGCAGGAATGGCTGTTTGATGCGTCTTCGAACGATCCCTACGTTCCGAAGAAGGTCGTTTTGATGAGGAGGTGGTAGTTGTGAAGGCGCTTAGAAAACGGCCTCGTCCCGACGCATTGGCCAACGAAAAGAGACGTGTCACCAACGCCACCGGGCGGATGATCTATCTTGTGCTGCTGATGGGCTTTGGCCTTGCCGGTGCCAACTATCTGGCCGGCGATTTTGTGTTCTTCAAGGCGGATGGTCTTGTGGTGCGTGATAAATCAGTGGTGGCGGCAATCTATGTGGCCCGGGTGGGAGAAGTTCGTGCCAGGGAAGCACAGCTTGTGGAGGAAGGCGACATACTGTTCCAGTTGCAATCCACGGAGATGCTTGAACGTCTTGCTGACCTGTCCACAAGGCGCGCGCAACTGGCGGCGAAAGCAGCGGAATTCAAGGTCAAGTCAGAGACGATCAGCCAACTCCTGCCGCTTGCAAACAAAATTGAAATGGAAACCGGAAAGACCGTCGTCAAGTTTGACAAGCTGAGGCTGAACGGGCTCGCAACGTCAGCCGGTTATGACAACGCGTTGAAGGCGAGCTACGACGCGCAGCTCGACCGCGTGCGCATGGCCACCCAGAAGCGGGTGTTTGAAAACGAACTGGCCAGCCTGACAGCGGCACAGAGTGACGCCGACGCGGCAATTGCCGATCTGAAACAGCACTATTCCGGTGGAATTGTTCGCGCTTCAACCAGTGGAGTTGTGGGAACGTCGGTGCCCTCGGTCGGTGATGTATTTGGGGCGGGACAACCCATCATGTCGATTTACTCCGGTGAGACCTACGTGCTGGCCTATCTGCCGCGGCGATACCTGTTTCCTGTCGATGTCGGGCAGCAAGTCAACGTTTCGGACGGCAGGAACGATGTTACCGGAACCATAGCGGAAATCCTGCCGCTGACCGGCGCGCTGCCCATGGAATTTCAGAACACCTTCAAACCGCGTGACCGCAACCAGTTGGCCAAGATCCGGTTTTCCAGTCCACCGTCATTTCCCCTGCATGAAAAGGTCACCCTCTCCGTATCACTGTTCGGACCGACCGGCATGGTCGAACAGGCCAGCGACGCTCTGAGACCAACTTTCGGCCCGATGCAGTTTGTCAAAAACGAAATCCGTGGCCAATGAACACGCTTCAGTTGCGTCCTTGCCGCGACTGAGATAGGCCGCGATAGCACTTGCCAGCATGCAGCCCGTGCCGCGCAAAGTTGCGTTCAGCCGAGGATTCGAAGACTCTATTGTGGGCTTGTTTTCCTGAAACAGCCGGTCGACCGACCTGTCGCCGATACCATGACCGCCCTTGATCAAGACGGCCCCTGCGCCGCAGTCCAGCAGACTTTTCGCCTGTATCTCAGCCGTTTGACTGCCTGTCAGCATACTGGCTTCCGGCATGTTGGGTGTCACCAGTGTGCACAGGGGCAACAGATGCTGTTTGATGGCTGCAATTGCGTCAGGGGCCAGTAATTGTGTACCGGAAGAAGATACCAGCACCGGATCGATCACCAGCGGGAGCCGACCGAAGCCCTTCAGGATACTGGTGAGCGCGGTAATTGTCTGCGCGGAATGCAGCATGCCTGTCTTGACGGCGCTTACCTGTCCGGTTGCCAGTGCCGCGGACAATTGTGCCGCCACCTGACGCGGTGGAATGGCCATGACGGCATGAACTGCAGCATTGGTCTGGGCCGTCACTGCAGTGATCACGGGCCTTGCTTCGCAGCCCAGTTCGGTGAGGGTGGCGACGTCGCGCGACACGCCGGCGCCGCCACTGGAATCGGTGCCGCCAATGACAATGACAACCGGTTTCATGCAGCTACCCCAGTGCAATCAGAAAAATGTCGGTACACCCTGCCTGCTGCAGGCGAAGCCCGGCATTCCAGGCCCGCAGCCCGGACCGGCAACACAGTATGGTTCGATGATTGCGAGCCTGGCCGGCAAGCGCGTCAACGCCGTCCACCGTTGAACGATGGGCTCCGGCGCACACCGGGCCTGGTGCTTCGTCACCGCCTCGAAGATCAATGACAAGGTCGGCGTCGGTGATGTCTTCAACCGAGGCGAAGCGAAAACCATGCTCAGGTTCCGGCGCATCGGCAAATGAAAACCAGGAGGTTGTGAACCGGCGCAGATCGAGGCTCACCATGCGTCCCAGCGGCGACGGTTCCAGGCCGAGCAGGCAGTTCAGGGCCATCTGGGCCAGCAGCGATCCGAGAATGCCCACTGCAGGCCCACTCACGCCGGCGGTTGCACAATTTGCAGCAGTCACAGGCAGGTCCGGAAACACGGCCCTGACGCTGGGTGCCCGGCCGCCGCAAAAACCGCCTGCATAACCGGAAAATCCCAGCACCGATGCCGAAACAAAGGCCTGGCCGGATGTCCGGCAATGATCCGACAGGGTGTAGGTCACGGCGAAACTGTCGGCGGCGTCGATCACTATATCAGCGCCATTGCAGACAGACCTTGCGGTGGCGGGATCGAGGCGCTGCACCTCAGACAGGACTTGGATTTCGGGATTGTAGCCAGCCAGTACACGCCGGGCTGCTTCGGCTTTGGGCTTGCCGATGTCCGCCATCGAGTAAAGTGGCTGGCGATGCAGGTTGCTCGCCTCGACCACGTCCGGATCGACGACTTTTATGCAACCGACGCCGGCACCGGCGAGATAACTCAATACCGGGCAGCCAAGCCCGCCTGCACCCACGACAGCGATTCTGGCACTGGCAAGCAGGGCCTGACCATCAGCGCCGATTTCCGGCAGCGCCATCTGGCGGGCATAGCGGCTCATCGCGCATGCTCGCGCGTTGCTGCCAGCCACTGCAGTGTGCGCGCTTCAGGGTCTGCGTTCAGCGTGATGTCGGTGACGACGGCTGCGCTGTCTGCGCCTGCGGCAAAAACCCCGGGCAGGCGATCCGGGTTCAGTCCGCCAATGCCAACAAGGGGGCGGTCTCCCACAAGTTCTTTCCACTCGGTCAGCTTGTCCAGGCCCTGCGGTGCCCACGGCATTTGTTTCAGGATGGTCTGATAGACGGGCCCGAGCGCCACATAATCAGGATCGTGTGACAGGGCCCGCTCCAGTTCTGCATGGTCGTGGGTGGAC
>CAYRLR010000074.1:0-6058 GCA_964424975.1 uncultured Anderseniella sp. | reverse complement strand
AAGTCTGCGCTGTCCATGTCGCCCTGACCCAGATGGACATAATCGCAGCCCAGATCAATTGCCGCGCGCCAATAGTCGTTCACCACGAGCTGGCAGTGGTGTTCTGCACACACGGCCCTGGCGCGCGTGATCTCGTCACGCACGGTTTCGGCGTCCATGTTCTTGCAGCGAAGTTGCACCAGCCTGACGCCGAGCGGCACCAGCCGTTCAAGCCATTCGGCGTCGTCAACAATCAGGTAGAACGGATCAAGCGTATTGGTCATGCAAGACTGGCCTTTCCAAGAACCGGGGTTGACGGGCTGGCCATGTCGCGGGCTTCCATGGGGTCGGCGCGGCGCGCCATTGATCCGGCCTCGATCGCTTGCGCGAAGGCGCGCGCCATGGCGGCGGGATTTCCGGCCCTGGCAACAGCGGTGTTCAGCAATACCGCGTCGAATCCCAGTTCCATGGCGTGTGCCGCGTGCGATGGCAGTCCAATGCCGGCGTCGATGATCAGCGGCACATCTGCAAAATGAGCCCGCATGGTGCGCAATCCATAGACGTTGTTGAGACCCATGCCGGTGCCGATGGGTGCTCCCCAGGGCATCAGCACCCGGCAACCTGCCTGCAGCAGATGTTCTGCCACGACCAGGTCCTCGGTCGTGTATGGGAAGACTTCAAAACCGTCTTCGCTGAGCAGGCGAGCCGCTTCAACCAGGTCGAAGACGTTGGGGCACAAGGTGTCATTGTCACCGATGACTTCCAGCTTGATCCAGTTGGTGTCGAACACTTCGCGCGCCATCTGCGCGGTGGTGACGGCCTCCTTTACCGTGTGGCAGCCCGCGGTGTTCGGCAGGACATGCACGCCCATGTCGCGGGTCAGCTTCCAGAACGCCTGGCCATGCTGATCACTGCCCGCCTCACGGCGCAGCGATACGGTGATGATTTCAGCACCGGAAGCGCGGACGGCCTCTGCAAGTATGGCAGGCGAGGGGTATTGCGCGGTGCCCAGCAGAAGCCGCGAGGCAATGTCGACACCATAAAGCTGCATGGCGTCAGCCTCCCTGCATGGGGGCCAGGATTTCCAGCCGGTCGCCGTCGCCCAGACAGGTACCGGCACGTGCGGGTGCGGGCACGAACTCGCCGTTCAGTGCCGTGGCCACACGAGCCTCGCCGTAGCCGAGTTCAGCCAGCGCCGCATCAAGCAGCGTGGCAGTTACGTCAAGCGATTGACCGTTCACGATGATCTTCATCCATCAACTCCGGGATATGGGCAGGATTGTCTATGGCCTCTGCCGCCATGCGGGCGCAGGCCGGGGCGAGCAGGAAGCCGTGCCGGAACAGACCGTTCACATGCAGCGTACGGCCGTGCCAGCGTAGCCGGGGCAGGTTGTCGGGAAATGCCGGCCTCACGTCCGCGCCGGTTTCAATGATCTCGGCATCGGCAAAGCCGGGATGCACCGCATAGGCTGCATTGAGCAGGTCAACCATGCCGCGTGCGGTTATGCGACCTCTGTCTTCGGCTTCAATCTGGGTTGCGCCCACCATGAAGATACCGTCGCCACGCGGCACGAGATAAACCGGCAGACGCGGATGCAACAACCGGATGGGGCGTGAAAATTGCAGCCCCTTTGCCTTCAGCACCAGCATTTCGCCCTTGACGCCGCGCAGGTCCCTCAGCACATCGCGGGCTGCAAAGCCGCGCGTATCCACAACAACTGCCCCGCGGATGCCGTGAGCTTCGAGTGATGTGGCGTAGCTGATGGTTACACCCAGTCTGCCCAATCCCTCAAGCAACGCAGCGATTGCCTTGCGCGGGTTGAGATGATCTTCCTTGCCGAAGAACAAGGCTTGCCGGAAGCGGCCTTGCAGATCAGGCTCGAGGTCTGCCAGGCCTGCAGCATCAAGGGTGAGATGTGACTGCGTACGCCGGGCAAAGCGGGCAAGCTCGCCCGTGTCGCGGGCCGGCGCCACAACCAGGGAGCCTTGTTCGATGACGTCGGGAACACGGTCGCGCCACCAGCCGATGGCTTCCTGGCCAAGGCGCACGACAGGTTCTTCTGCCGTGTCGCCTTCGCACCACGGTGCCAGCATGCCACCGGCATACCAGGAACAGGCAGCGCGTCCAAAGCCTTCAGCCCGGTCGATGACCTCCACCTTGCAGCCACGCTCGGCAAGCTCTGTAGCGACGGTGAGGCCGGCAACGCCGGCCCCGACCACGGTGACGTTCATGACCTGGCTACTCCGCAGGTTCGACAGTTTCGTCGACCGGCATGTAAAGATCGCCACCTTCGCGATATTTCAATGCCATCGCCTCCATGCCTTCCTTCTGCGCCTCGGCACGAATGTCGTGAGAGATGCGCATGGAGCAGAATTTCGGGCCGCACATGGAACAGAAATGCGCCACCTTGTGAGCTTCCTTCGGCAGGGTCTGGTCATGGAAATCACGTGCCGTTTCAGGGTCGAGTGCCAGGTTGAACTGGTCTTCCCAACGGAACTCGAAGCGGGCGCGTGACAGGGCATCATCGCGGATCTGGGCTGCCGGGTGACCCTTGGCGAGATCGGCTGCGTGCGCCGCGATCTTGTAGGTGATCACGCCGGTTTTCACATCGTCACGGTCCGGCAGGCCAAGGTGTTCCTTGGGCGTCACATAGCAAAGCATTGCCGTGCCGTACCAGCCGATCATGGCTGCGCCGATGCCGGAGGTAATGTGGTCATAGCCCGGCGCGATATCGGTGGTGAGCGGGCCAAGCGTATAAAACGGTGCCTCGCCACACACTTCGAGCTGCTTGTCCATGTTCTCCTTGATCTTGTGCATCGGCACATGGCCGGGGCCTTCGATCATGACCTGGCAGTCTTTTTTCCAGGCGATGCGGCCCAGTTCCCCCAGGGTTTCCAGCTCGGCAAATTGTGCCGCGTCATTGGCATCGGCAATGCAGCCCGGACGCAGGCCGTCGCCCAGCGAGAAGGTCACGTCGTAGGCCCGCATGATGTCGCAGATGTCTTCAAAGTGCTCGTACAGGAAGCTTTCCTTGTGGTGATGCAGGCACCACTTGGCCATGATCGAGCCACCGCGCGACACGATGCCGGTGGTGCGGTTTACGGTCAGTGGCACATAGTGCAGCCGGATGCCGGCATGGATGGTGAAGTAGTCGACGCCTTGTTCGGCCTGTTCGATCAGCGTGTCGCGATACACCTCCCAGGTCAGGTCTTCGGCAATGCCGTTGACCTTCTCCAGCGCCTGGTAAATCGGTACGGTACCGATCGGCGAGGCGGAATTGCGGATGATCCATTCACGTATGTTGTGGATGTTTCGACCCGTCGACAGGTCCATGACATTGTCGGCGCCCCAGCGGGTTGCCCAAACCATTTTCTCGACTTCTTCCTCCATCGACGAAGTCACGGCGGAGTTGCCGATATTGGCATTGATCTTGACCAGGAAGTTACGGCCGATGATCATCGGTTCCAGTTCGGGGTGATTGATGTTTGCCGGAATCACGGCACGGCCACGGGCCACTTCATCGCGGACGAATTCGGGTGTGACGTAATCAGGGATCGAGGCGCCGAAACTCTCGCCATCGCGCACCTGCTGTTTACTGGCGGCCTCACGGCCCAGGTTTTCGCGGATGGCGATGAATTCCATTTCCGGCGTGATGATACCGGCTCGCGCATAGGCCAGCTGAGTGACAGCCCGGCCGTCCTTTGCCTTGTAGGGCTGGTTGCGGACAGGGAATTCGCGCGTCAGCTTGTCGCCGGTGACAAAGCCGTTGTCTTCCGGCTTCACATGGCGACCTTCATAGCGTTCTACATGGCCGGTCGTTTCGAGCCAGGTTTCGCGATGCCGGCTCAGGCCCTTTAAAATATCGATCTTGATGTTGGGGTCGGTATAGGGGCCGGAGGTATCGTAGACGGTCACCGGTTGCTCGCCGGACGTGGGGTGGACGGAGATTTCGCGCATCGGCACGCGGACAAACGGGTACAAGGTGCCCGATTTGTAGACCTTGCGCGAGGCAGGCAACGGACCTTCGGTAACAGTGGGTGTAATAGCGTTCATTCTGGGCTCTCCCTGATCGGTTGAAGACCCAGTTGACGTTTATCGGAAGAGGGGTTTTGTGTGCCGGTTTTCAGGGCCGGTTACGGTCCCTCGATCGACGTCAGCATCCCTCCGCCAGCGTTAACTGGATCAGGTTCGAAGGGTCGCCGTGCTGATGCATTTGCATCTCACCGGCCTCTCAGCTCCTTGCGCGGAGCTCCCCTGGCTACAGTCGAACTGTTGAACCTGTGCACCGTTCATGTCAAGTGGGGTGGTGGATAACCGGTGTTGAACATGTATGCACACCAACAAATTGCTTTCTTGCGGTTTAGCTGCCAACATTACGCCAGCCCATTTTGTATTTACTGGATACTGCTTATGTCAGACACCTCTGCCCGCGGTAACAATCCTGTCAATCCGCCTTACCAGCTGGATGAGCAGGTGGGCTATTTGCTGCGCCGCGCGCAGCAGCGTCACCTGTCGATTTTCTCCGAGCATATCCCGGATTTCACGCCGACCCAGTTTGCTGCCCTGGCAAGACTGCACGAAGCAGGTGCGTTGTCACAAAACGAACTTGGCCGCCAGGCGGCGATGGATGCAGCCACCATCAAGGGGGTGATCGACCGTTTGCGCAAGCGTGGCCTGGTGTCCACCCGCCGTGACGATCGTGATCAACGCCGCATCTATCTTGACCTGACGGCGGAGGGACGCAAACTGTATCTGATGCAGGTTGCGAAGGCGGCGACCGTTACTGCCCACACGGTGTCACGTCTCAGCGAAGCCGAACACACACAACTAGTCAGTCTATTGAAAAAACTCGTTTAATACAGAAAGCAGACCCCATGACCATATCCGGAAAACTTGTTATCCAGAACATCGGACTGATTCTGTCCGGCAAGATCGAACAGCCGATACTGGATGGTGACTGCATCATCGCACGTGATGGCAAGATTACCGAGATCGGCTATGGCAAGGACCTGGATATCGACAATGCCGAGACGCTGATCGATGCACACGGGACCTGCGTTTCACCCGGCCTGATCGATAGTCATGTACACCCGGTAATCGGCGACTACACGCCGCGCCAACAGCAGATGAACTGGATCGACAGCACGCTGCACGGTGGCGTCACCTGCATGATTTCAGCGGGTGAAGTGCATGCGCCGGGCAGGCCGAAAGATATTGTCGGGCTCAAGGCCATGGCGATTGCAGCGCAGCGCTGGTACGAAAATTTCCGCCCGTCAGGTGTCAAGGTGCTGGCCGGTGCGCCGGTGCTTGAACAGGGCATGGTTGAAGAGGATTTCAAGGATCTTGCAGATGCCGGCGTGAAGCTGCTGGGTGAAGTGGGGCTGGGCAGCGTAAAGGCCGGCGAGACCGCGAAAGAGATGGTCGCCTGGGCGCGCAAGTACGGCATTCAGTCGACTATTCATACCGGCGGTCCTTCCATTCCCGGCTCAGGACTCATCGACAAGGACGTGGTGCTGGAAGCAGATGCCGATATTATCGGCCACATCAATGGCGGTCACACGGCGCTGCCGGACAACCAGATCACCTGCCTGTGTGAAAGTTGCCTGCGCGGCATCGAGATTGTCCACAACGGCAATGAACGAGCCGGACTTCTGGCCATGCGCACGGCGTTCGAACTGAAACAGCCGGAGCGCATCATCCTGGGCACTGATGGACCTGCCGGGTCCGGGGTCCAGCCGCTGGGCATCCTGCGCATGATTGCGATGCTGTCCAGCCTCGGCGACGTGCCTGCGGAAATTGCATGGTGCTTCGGTACGGGCAACACGGCTCGCATGCGGGACCTGGATTGCGGCATCATTGAACCGGGCAAATCAGCCGACATGATCATCATTGACCGGGCTCAGCACGCGCCGGGCAAGGATATGCTCGATTCAATCAAGCAAGGCAATCTGCCGGGCCTGGGCATGACCATCATCGACGGTGTGGTACGCTCGCACCGGTCACGCAATACGCCCCCGGCCGAAACACTGCCGGAACTTGTCAGGGCACCGCAAGCCGCCGCAGGAGGCGGGCACTAGA
>CAYRLR010000073.1:0-9209 GCA_964424975.1 uncultured Anderseniella sp. | reverse complement strand
ATGGACACAATTGTTACAGAGACACGATCAATACCGTGAAGCTATGTCATGCAAAACCTTGAGAGCCTGTTCAGTCGATCCGGACGCGACCGCCGTCTGCGACGAGACGACGTAAGCCGGATACGAAAACTGCGGTGCATCTTCCATAATTTCCAGCTCTCCTGACTGAACGAACGGGGCCACCACGCGACTGCGAAAATATCCACAACCACCGGCCCGCAATATGTAATTCAATCCCAGCGGGCCGAGACCTACAAACAGACCAGGCTGGCGAACCACGGGAAAGCTTGCCTCGTGCATTGCGGCGAATTGGGGCCCCCAGTCAACGTAGACATATTCATCGCTGGATTTATGCATTGATCTGACCAGAACGAGTTTTTCTTCCAGTAGCTGGTCGACAACCAGACCCGGCTCAAGCCGCGGCGTATACATCACCGCAAGGTCCAGGACACCAATGCGAACCTGGTGCATCAGGCGATCCGGTTGCGCGACATGCGTGCGAACCGCTATGTCCGGCTGGGTACTTCGCATTTGCACAAGCCAGTCGAGCAATAAAGGATCCCACAGCGTAAGCTCACCGCCGATCGCTATCACCGAAGTCCGGCCCTCGGGAACCGAGAGCTGGTGCGTCGCGCGCTCCCAGACCTGCACGAAAGATTCCGCATGAGGGCGAAAGTCTTCGCCGGCATGGGTCATTCTGGCGCCACTGCGATTGCGAATAAAAAGTTGTTGGCCGAGTTCATCTTCAAGCGTGCGGATGCGCGCGCTTATGGTGGTCTGGGTGACATTCAGACGCTCCGCAGCGGCCAGAAAGCTGCCACCGCGCACTATTTCCAGAAACGTTCTTACCCGCACTACGTCCATGCTTCACATCACTGACTGCAATATACTTGATATCAATGTGCATTAATAATCGTTTGACCTCAATTAAAACCAGCCCACTATAATAAGGCAATGCTCGGAAGCAGATATTGTTTGCAGGACCACGGCAGCGAGGAAGTTTGAAGTGCCCGACAAGTCTGTCAGTTGCTGTACAGCACAAGGTCTACGCACCAGGGCCAACCCGGACGCACATGGCAAATTGCCACCGCGTAAGCCCGAAATGCTCAAGCTGGCTGGCGACATGTTCGACACGTGGGCTGACGAGAACGGAACCCCTGCGGTGTTCGCCGCCATGATCTGCGTCGTTGTTGATCAGGCGATGCAGCGTCGCCTCACCCGACAGATAGCTGAAGTGCTTCGGCGAAACGCAGACATCCTTGACGCCGCAGCAGCATCAGGTGTGCCACGCCAACCGCCACAACGCACAGAATAAGCAACCGTCCGGCAACGTTGAACGGCGTCCAGTCTCTGATTCTGATTTGTTCAACAGGAAAAAACCGGGCTAGCGAATATCGCCTGTATTGATCAAACCGACACCGAGTGCAGACAGGGTGTCGCGGGTGGCTTGCGCCGTTCCACCCATGTCGATGGCCCGGCAGGCGTCTTCGATCACGTAGGTCTCAAACCGTTGAGCATGAGCGTCTTCAGCTGAGTATCGCACGCAATAATCAAACGCCAGGCCGGCACAAAACACCCGTGTGATGCCACGTTCGCGCAAATACCCTGTCAGGCCGGTCGGTGTGATCCGGTCATTTTCAAAAAACGCCGAGTAACTGTCGATAGCCGAGCGGAACCCCTTGCGAATAACCATCTCCGCCTTGCTCCAGGACAAGTTGTCATGGAAGCTGGCGCCGTTGCTTGCCTGGATACAATGATCCGGCCATAGCGTTTGCGACCCATAAGGCATTGACACTTCGCTGTATGGTTGCTTGCCCGGATGACTGCTGGCAAACGAGCCATGACCGCGCGGATGCCAGTCCTGGGTCAGTACGACATGATCAAACTGCCTGATCAGGTCATTGATGACGGGGACAACGTCATGACCGCGCGGCACTTCAAGAGCGCCACCGGGACAGAAGTCATTCTGCACATCGATAACCAGCAACACATCGCGTTGTCCAGGGGTAATCACCCTCATGCGGTCTTGTCCGCCTGCAAGCCGAGTTCCTCGATCATCCGCTCACGCATCACAAACTTCTGCGGTTTCCCGGTAATCGTCATCGGGAACTCGCTGACAAACCGTACATAGCGCGGAATCTTGTAATGGGCGATCTGGCCCTGGCAGAAGCTGCGCAGATCGTCTTCTGACATTGTCTGCCCGGCTTTCAGCACAACCCAGGCACTTGCTTCTTCACCGTACCGGTCATCCGGCACACCAAAGACCTGCGCCTGCAAAACCGCTGGATGCCCCAGCAGGAATTCCTCGATCTCGCGCGGATACACATTCTCACCGCCCCGGATCAGCATGTCCTTCACCCGCCCGACAATGTTGCAGTAGCCAGCATCGTCCAGTGTTCCCAGGTCACCGGTATGCATCCATCCGTCCTTGTCGATCACGTCGGCGGTTGTCTCCGGATCACCCCAGTAGCCCTTCATCACACAGTATCCACGCGTCAGCAGTTCGCCCTTCTCGCCTACAGCAACCGTGGCGCCCTCACTATCAACAATCTTGACCTCGACATGCGGATGGATCTGCCCGACAGTAGAGACGCGGCGTTCCATATCATCGCCGGTATCACTCTGGAATGACACGGGACTGGTCTCGGTCATGCCGTAGGCAATGGTGATTTCACCGGCATTCATCTGCGAGACGACGCGCTTCATCAGGCTGATAGGGCATGGTGACCCCGCCATGATGCCGGTGCGCAAGGAACCAAAACTGAAGTCGTCAAAGCGATCATGATCAAGCATGGCTGCAAACATGGTCGGTACCCCGTGCACCGCCGTACAGTTCTCATCCGACAACGCCTTTAGCGTCTCCAGCGGATCGAATGCTTCACCTGGAAACACCATGGCGGTGCCTGTCGAGACCGCCGCGAGGTTCCCCAGAACCATGCCGAAGCAATGGTAAAACGGTACCGGGATGGCGATACGATCGTCTTGCGTCAGTTTCATCGCCATGGCGCAATAGCGCGCATTGTTGACAACGTTGCGGTGCGTGAGTGTGGCGCCTTTCGGTGTCCCCGTCGTACCGGAGGTAAATTGTATGTTGATGGCATCATTGGGGTTGAGGCTGCTTGTAATGGCATCAAGACGCGCCCGGTTCGCCCCCTCGCCATTTGCCATGACTTCCTTGAACATATACATGCCGTCAACAGGCTCGTCACCGAGTTGAACGATGGTCGTGAGCTTCGGCAAGCGCTGCGCCTGCAGGCGACCCGGCAGTGCGTCCGCCAGTTCCGGTGCCAGATCCTGCAGCATCTCGATATAGTTGGATGACTTGAACCTCGATGCACTGATCAACGCCTTTGCACCGACCTTGTTGAGCGCGTATTCGAGTTCGTGGCGTCTATAGGCCGGATTGATATTGACCAGTATCAGGCCAATCCGGGCAGTCGCAAACTGGGCAATCAGCCATTCCGGCCGGTTGGGCGCCCATATGCCGATACGATCACCCTTGTAGAGCCCGATCGACAACAACCCGGCGGCAAACCTGTCAACCCGTTCCTGCAGTTTGCGCCACGTCCAGCGCATACCCGGTCCACAGAAAACCGCCGCTTCCCGGTCGCCATGCTGTTTGACGGTACGTGCCAGAAATGCCGCTATGGTGATGTCATCCAGTGGCGGAGTTGACAGTCCGCGAACATAAGACAGACCGTTCGCCGGCCGGGTCTGGTCCTGTCCGGTGGCGTGTGACATTACATGCGCTTCCAGTCACCGGACTGCTCAAACGCGGCTGCTGCCCTGTATATGGTTGACTCGTCATAATGCCGCCCTATCAGCATCATGCCCACCGGCAATCCATCGATCATGCCGCACGGAATGCTCATGGCCGGGTGGCCGGTAACGTCAAAGGGTGCGGTATTCGGGATCATTTCAAACGCCCTCTGGCAATACAGCGCAAGCGATGCGTCCGGCGGCGGCAGCGGCGTAGCTTTCATCGGTGTGGTTGGCATCAGCAGGATGTCATAGGAACTGAGCAACGCGTTATAGGAGTCCCTGAGCTTGCGCGACAGGTTTTGCGATTTCGCATAATAATGTCCCCGGTGATGCTTCAGGAAATACTGGCCGATGAACATGCAGATCTTGAGCGAATCTGAAAGCTCGTCTGCCCTTGATCGCCAGTTGGCATGATAGTCAAGCAGGCTGGTTGTGTAGAGACCTTTCCAGCCGGTCCCCATGCCATTGCCCTTCATCATCTGGTTGGTAAGGCCCTCGATTGCAATCGGGGTCCAGATGGCAGGCCCTGCCCGATGCATCGGAATGGAAATCTCGTCTACCGTTGCACCGAGTTTCTTGAACACTTCAGCAGCAATGCGAACCTTGTCATCCACAGCGCCTTCCGAAGCGGCCAGCCCAAACCCCTCCTTGACGACCCCGATGCGCAGACCACTGACTCCACGGCCCAGACTGGCAGTGTACTTGTCGACCTGCACATTATACTGGCGTGGATCCAGTCCATCTTCGCCGGCCAGAACCTCCAGCATCAAAGCATTGTCATGCACGTTGGCGGTCATGGGTCCGGTATGATCGATGGTGTTTTCAATCGGCATGACGCCGCTATACGGCACCAGGCCATGGGTCGGTTTCATGCCATAGCAACCGCAGAACGATGCCGGCATGCGGATCGACCCGCCCTGGTCGCCGCCAATGGCCATTTCCACCTCACCGGATCCGACCAGCGCCCCTGAACCCGATGATGAACCACCGGCAGAATAACCGCGCTTGTGCGGGTTATGTACCGGTCCGGTCGCATTGGTATGACTGCCGCCGGACAGGCAGAAATATTCACAATGCGACTTGCCCACGATGGTTGCGCCGGCGTCCAGAAGGCGTGTGACAATGGTGGCATCAATATCCGGTGTGTAGCCTTTAAGCGTTGAAGCACCGTTCATCATCGGCACCCCGGCCAGGCACACATTGTCTTTCAGGACCACCTTCTTTCCGGTAAGCGCACCACGCGGCGCACCTCTCACCTCGGACTTTACATACCAGGCATTGAGCGGGTTTTCCTCTGCCGACGGCCGGTAGCCGGCGGTGCGTGGATAGTCCACCCTCGGCAGGTGATCCGGCATTGCATCAACCTCGTCATAGGCCTGCAACGTACCTTCCATCACATCGAGAAATTCAGCGACGCGCTGGTCGGACATGTTCATGCCGAAGCCGTTGACAATAGTCCTTAACTGGCCGTGGGTTGGCCTTCTGACTGACATCGATCTGTGACCTTCGTATGTGGGGGTTTGGTTCGAGTCGGGACTGGATTGGGATGAAACCTGCCGGGGCGGCGGTCCACTGGAGTCAAAACTCGCCGGCGTTGTTACGCTTGCTGGCGGCGAGGCAGAAGCTTTGCCAGCGGGATCAGCATCCGAAGACGCGCGGCGCGATTTGCCTGCTCCGAAGCCGACGAACTCCTCGATCAGTGCGGGATCACCGGCCTTCACGTCGCTCATTTCACCTATGATTTCGCCTTTTTGAAGCAAGGTTATACGGTGCGAAAGACCGGTGATGAACTCGAGGTTCTGCTCAACCAGGATTATCGAGATGTCACGCCTGCGATTGAGGTTTTTCAGCAGAACCGAAATTTCATCGATGATCGACGGTTGAATGCCCTCGGTTGGCTCATCCAGCAGGATCAATTGAGGTTCGGAAATCAGTGCCCGGGCAATGGCCAGCAATTGCTGTTCGCCACCACTGAGGGTTCCGCCATCGCGTTCCAGCAGTCTTTCAAGCCTGGGAAAGTCCTGCAGGATATGGCGGATCGCTTCTTCTTCGTCCTCGCCATGGGCTGCAATGCCCATGCGCAAATTGTCGAACACCGACAAATGCGGAAATATCCCGCGGCCCTGGGGAACATAGGCCAGCCCCATCAGGTTGCGCTCATGTGCGGGCTCGCGCGAGATGTCCACACCATCGAACACAATTGTGCCGGTTGACGCAGGAATCAGTCCCATGATGGTCTTCAACAGCGTGGTCTTGCCCATGCCATTATGTCCCAGCACACCAACAATCTCGCCTTCGCCGACATGAAAGTCGACACCATGCAGTATCGGCACCCGGCCATAGCCGGCACCCAGACCCTTTACCTCCAGAAGATTGGTTTTGGTCATGATGTACCGTGCCCCAGGTAAACCTCACGCACGCGCGGATCGGCCGTCACCACGTCCATGGTGTCCTCGATCAGAATCCGGCCTTCATGAAACACCGTCACCTTGCTTGAAATCATGCGGATAAACTGCATGTCGTGTTCCACGACAATCATGGTTGCCTGCTGGTTGATCTCGCGGATTATCTCCACCGTGCGTTCGACCTCGTCATGGGTCATGCCGGCAGCCGGTTCATCCAGCAGCACAAGCCACGGTTCGGCAGCCACCACCATGCCCAGCTCAACCCATTGCCGCTGACCATGAGCGAGCAGTCCCACCAGGTCGGACCGAATGTCGCCCAGCTTCAACCGCTCGATGGTCTGGTCGGTCAGGGAACGCGCCCGTGCTGCCCCGTGCCAGCGCCGTGCCGCCAGCCATATGTTCTCGTTGACGCTCAGGCCATCGAAAACACTGGGTACCTGGGTCTTGATGCCGACACCGAGCCGCGCGATCTGGTGAGGCAGGCGACCGGTACCATTGAAATCCCGGATGACGACATCGCCCGACGTAGGCGCCAATTGCCCGGTGAGGCACTTGAAGAATGTGCTCTTGCCCGCGCCGTTCGGACCAATCAGGCAACGCAGTTCATGTTCGCGCAGGTTGAAATTGACACGATCAACGGCCTTTACGCCGCCAAAGTGCATGGACAGGTTACGGGTTTCGACGACGATCTCGCTATTCATCGGCGGCCTCCTGTAACTCGCTGCTTCGCCTGCTGCGCCGACGCCTGACCTTCAGTTCACGCCGCTGCATGGCACGGCGAGACCGGGCACTGTCCCACCAGCCGATGAATGTTGGCAGAATGCCCCTTGGCACCGCCAGAACGAATATGATGAGGATCAGGCCGAGCACCAGGTTGTTGTTCAACACACCTTGCGTACCCAGCCACGAGGTCAGGTAGAACAGGGCAAACGACCCCATTACCGGCCCGGCCAGAGTGCCACGACCACCGACAATGACCCAGATAATTGCCAGCGCCGAGTTGTACAGGTTGAAAATATCCGGCGTAATTCGACCGACGCCGTTGGCGAAGATGATACCGCCTGCCCCGGCAATGGCACCGCCGATGGTAAACATCGCCAGCTTGTAGAACCGGGTGTCGTAGCCGATCAGTTCCGCACGCAGTTCATTTTCGCGGATAGCCACCGCCACCCGTCCGAAATGGGTCTGTATCAACCACGAACAAATTATGTAGCCAATGATGAGCGCGCCCATGCCCACATAGAAGACATGCTCGGGAAACAGCGGTATATAGGGAGACCAGGGCAGGTTAAGTGGTGGCGCGGTAACACCGTTGAAACCACCTAAAAGCGCATTGCCGATCTTGTATTCAGGACCGGATGTCCGCCTGAGCAGCGAGTACAGGATCAAGGTGACCGTCAGTGTGATCACCGCCATGTAGACATCACTGACCCTGCCGTAGAACATGAAGTACCCCAGCACGGCGGCGAAAATGGCCGCTACAAGGATGGCAATCAGGACCGCCCAGGACGAACCGCCCAGGTTAACCGCTGCAATCGTGTAGGCATAGGCGCCGATACCGAAGAACGCGGTCTGTCCAAAACACAATATGCCGCCATATCCCCAGATCAGGCCCAGGCTCAGGGCAAGGATGGCCAGTGCAATCGCGGTAGACAGGTTGATGATGGTGAACAGTTCCAGCACACCGGGTGCCGCAAGTGTGAAAATCACACCGGCCAGCACCAGTGCGGCTCGCCAGCGATTTTCGCGCGTCCAGCTCACAGGCTTTTCCTGAAGAAGCGGCCCGTGATTCCGGTTGGAAGCAGCCTGATGAGTATGATTGCGGTTGCCAGCAGGGCTACTTCACCCAACGTAGGCCCGGTCAGGAACGCCATGATACCATTGATGCCGCCGAGCAGAATTGAAGCCGCCGTGGTGCCCGCCAGTATCGAGGCGCCGCCGCTGATGACCGTGATGAACGCCTTGGCAATATATGTGGCGCCAATCGATGGCAGCACACCGGTGACAGGCGCCAGCAGGCCACCGGCAAGGCCCGAAACTGCCGCTCCAAGTCCGAACGTGATCATGTAAATACGTTTGGTGGACACGCCCAGTGCCGAGGCCATGTCATCGTTTTGCATGGTGGCGCGTGCGACAAGCCCGAGCTTGGTGAGTTTGAGAACCGCATATACCAGCAGCAACAGAACGACAGTAACTGCAATCAGGAACAGTTCGTAGGCGCTGGAGGAGTAATCACCAATATTGATGACACCAAGCGGCGGCGAGATCGTCGTTGCTGTCTGGGCACCGAAAATCGACGTCACAAGACCGACAAACAGCAGGCTCAGACCCCAGGTCGCCAGCAAGGTATCAACCATTCGCCCATACAGGAACTGTATCAACAGGCGTTCGACCAGAACCCCGATAATCCCCACAACCAGCGGCGCCAGCACGAGCATGGCAAACCAGATATTGACGCCGTGATTGGTTGATATGACGACAGTGTAGCCGCCCAGCATGAGGAATTCGCCATGGGCCAGGTTGATAACCCGCATCATGCCGAAAATGATCGCCAGCCCGAGGCTGATCAGCACAAGGCTGGCGATGCCGTAAACAATCTGCAATGCGAGCGCAAAGAACAGATCCACTCGAGATATTCCCCATGTCCAGGCGCAGCGAGGCGCTGTGTTGCCAAATGCGTTTTTACTTGATACCGGCCGCTTCCAGACCGTTCTCGAAATAGAACTTGGCCTGATCAGGATTGGCTTTCAGGTCGCAGACCAGAAGGGTGTCCGTCGGCGGTTGCGCCTTGTGAGTCTCGACGATATTGAACGTCTGGTCTTTCAACTCCGCCAGGTAAACGTTCAGCACACCGTGATGGGTTTTCGGATCAAGTGAAATATTGCCGCTTGGACCGGCAAGGCTGATGCCGCTTTCAAGCGCCTCGATCACCGGCATGCGCTCGGCAGTTCCCGCCATCCTGACAGCTTCGGCCCAAAGCTGAATACCTTCATAGCTGCGGGTCGCCAACTCGTTGAGATATGGCGCATCGGCACCAAATTT